>JAHDDM010000051.1 GCA_020629355.1 Rhodospirillaceae bacterium | reverse complement strand
ACGCCAAGCGTGATCATCGTCATATACGGCTGCATCGGCGCTCCTATTTTGCTACCCATTTCAGGCCAATGATACCAGACAGGATCATCGCGATAAAGAATAAACGCCAAAAATTGGCGGACTCCTGAAACAGAACAATGCCTAAAATAGCGACAATGACCGTACCAATGCCTGTCCAGACCGCATAGGCTGTACCCACGGGAATTACACGCAAAGCATAGGCCAGCAGCCAAAAGCTGATTCCCATGCAGCAGACAGTAAAAATAGAAGGCCAGAGCCTCGTCCAGCCTTCAGAGTATTTCAGTCCTATTGCCCAGCCTGCCTCGAATAGACCCGCAATAAAAAGGAGTAACCAATGCATGGTTTAATTGACCAGACGCGAACCCTCGGCGTTTAAGGGTGTATGGTAGCAATCCACCCGTCCAAGTGTTTTGTAGCAATAGACGGGTGCTTCAACAATCTGGCTGTTTTTCGGGCGACACAGAAAGCCACCATCCTTAAGTGAACGCATATAGTCACAATCCAATCCCGTGACCGAATCGCCAATATGATCCGTCGGCAGTTTTTTGGTAAAGCTGAGCGAGGCTTGGGTTCCAACCATGGTGGCACCAATCAGGCTGCCTGTCGTTGCGCCGATAATACAGCCACTTAGAGCCGTCACCGTGACCAGAGGCAGCAGTATGCGCATGGTCAAAAAAGAAAGAAAATGCTTCATGGCCTAATATCCAGCAGAGAAGATGCGTACTCCAAGCATAACCGATATGGTGCTTTTCGGACAGAACTATTGTCATAAAGAAGCAAAATCTGTGCAAAAGTATTTGTTATTTTGCTTAAAAAGGCTTTTCATTGATAAAAATTAGATAAAAAAAAGACGAAAGCCTCTGGAATCTTTCAGAAAGGGTTTGTGACTGATAAGAATAGAGCGTATGCTTGTCTGGCTAATGCTGAGATTTATTCAGCGGCGGTGTTGCTGTGGACGCATTTTTCATTTTTAACAGCGACAAACTTTTAAGACATCCCGAGGATAAGTACATAATGAGCGATACAGTAACAACACAGCTAAAATGGTTTGAGCCGCGCAAAGGCTTTGGTTTTGTAAACGAAGCGCAAACGAATACAGATGCTTTTCTGCATTTTTCAGTATTGAAAGATGCGGGCTACGAAACTTTACGTCCGGGCACGACGATTGTCTGCACCTTCAGCGATGGCCCAAAAGGCAAGCAGGTAGCCAGTATCACTTCGGTTGACGAAAGCACCGCAACGGAGGAAGAGACCACAAGCGCTGACAGCTCTGATGTTGTGGACGCAGAAGTAAAATTTTACAATGCGGCAAAAGGCTTTGGCTTTGCGACAGTGCATTCCATTGGCAAAGATGTCTTTTTGCCAGGTAAGCTCATCGGTTATGGTCAAGAACCCGAATCGGGTCAAGTCATTCGCCTAAGCTATCGTGACGGCCCACGCGGATTGATTGCGGATTCGATCAAGATTAGCTAGATTTTCGGTCATGCGCTGGAAATCAATTTCTGTTTCGCTACTGATTGTCGCGATTGTTGTTGCTTGGATGGCTGGTGGCAATATTGGCAATGAAGCAGTGCGTGTGGCGGCAGCTGAAAAAGAGGCCAGTACAGATCAATCCGCTAAGGCTAAGGATGAGAATCCTTTTCTGGTGACGGTGCGTGCATCGAAGGCGCAAAAGTTTGCCCGTCAAATTCAGATCAATGGCCGCACTCGTGCCTTGCGTAGCAGTTCGGTGAAGGCGGAGTTGCAATCGCGCGTTCTTGAGATTCTTGTCAACGAGGGTGATCATGTCGCCGAAGGTGACGTTCTGATGCGTCTATCGAAAGAAACGCGCCCCGATGCTTATGCTTCGGCGGTTGCAGGTCTTGAGCGTGCTTCCAAAAATTATGATGCGATTAAAGACCTCTCCGCGGGGGGCTATCAGTCAGAGCTGGAACTCCTTCAGGCAAAAGAAGCTTTGATCAGAGCTCAACAGGGGGTTTCTCAGGCAAAGAAAAGTCTTGATGATACAACAATCAGCGCGCCCTATGCTGGCATAGTCCAAAACATCAGTGTTGAAATAGGCGAAATGACTTCGCCTGGCACAGTGGTAGTTGAGCTTGTGGACCTTGATCCCATCGAGGTCGTCACCTTTGCCTCGGAGCGTGAACTGAGCAATATTGCCTTGGGGTATCAAGCGGATATTACCTTGATCAATGGCGAGAAATATACTGGAGTAGTGCACTATATCTCTGCTTCCAGTGATATTCGCACAGGAACATTCGAGGTGCGGATTCGTTTGGACAACCCCGATATGCGCCTACGGGCTGGCATCAGTAGCAATGTTGTCATTTTCAGTGATAATATTGCGGCGCACTTCCAGTCCAAGAGTCTCTTGACCCTTAACCAACAGGGGCAGGTGGGGATTAAAGCCGTCAATGCTGAAGATCGTGTGGTTTTTCATCCAGTGGAGATTATCGAAGATACCGAAGATGGGGTTTATCTTGGTGGTTTGCCTACTGAAGCCCGTTTGATTGTGGCAGGACAGGACTTTGTCAAAACAGGGAACGTGGTACGGACAGAAGCTGAAGTTCAGTAAAGAATATGAGTGCATTGAAAATATTGAAGAAGAATACAATATTGCCGATACTAAGGTTACAGCGTACTTTTATTACTCTCTGAATATCCTGAATATATAGCTTGTACTGCTTATCATGGTTCAGTTTTTGGATGCTGCACTATAGCCAGTCTCACATAAAATGATTATGTGAGACTGGCTATAGGAGCGTGACCGCGCGACCAGCGCGCATGCGCTGCCCCCGCGGAGCCAAGGCCGTAAGGTCAGGCGGCGTGAGCGATAAAAGATTATCGCCTATCCCATATGATCAAATTATATGAGATAGGCCTTATTATAGAATTATAGTATCTTGATATTTTCGCCCGTTTCGTCCATAATAGGCAAAACCAATCACCTTTTTTCATAGACTCATGCAAACCGTAAGTGCCAATGAAGCCAAAGCCCGCTTTGGAGCTGTCATAGAACAGGTTCAGCGTGAGCCTGTGATGATTACTCGGCATGGGCGCGCCTCTGCTGTAGTATTATCAGCAACAGAGTATGAACATCTTACGGGCTTACTAGAAAGCCTAGAGGATCATTATTGGTTTGAACGTGCGCGCGAAGCCGAAAAAGACGGATTTTGTGGAGTAGAAGAAAGCCAATCTTTTATCGCTTCACTTCGTTCGCAACATGCGCTACCTTAATTTGAGTAAGCAAGCCAAAAAGTTTTTGGCAAGGCTTGCGCCTAAACAATTTCGCCAGCTGGATAGCAAGGTGCAAGAGCTTTGCAATAATCCTCTACCGAACGATACTAAAGCCCTTAAAGGCGGAAACAACGATTACAGAGCAGATCAAGGTGAATACCGTATTATTTACCGTTTTGATGATACGACGCTTTTTGTTCTCATTATTGACCGCCGTAATGACAACGAAGTATATAAAAAATACCTTCGTTCAATAAAAAGCATTTTGTTAAGTCTTGCAGGATAAAATACAATGAATCCGATTGATTGGGCGATACACCGCAGCCGTGTTACTTTGTTGACGCTGGTCTTTTTATTGGTCGCTGGCGGGATTGCCTATCAGCAGATTCCCAAAGAAGCTTCGCCGGATATTTCCATTCCCATCGGCTATGTCTCAATGTCGCTTGAGGGTATTTCACCCTCTGACGCTGAACGGATGCTGGTCAAGCCCATGGAGCAGGAGCTGAAAAGCCTTGAGGGTCTGGATCGACTGGAGGGCAATGCCTATCAGGGCGGTGGTTCGGTGGTGGCGCATTTTGATACCAGTGTCGATATTGATGATGCGCTTGATGACATGCGCGAGAAGGTCGATAACGCCATTAGTAAACTGCCAGAAGATGCCAAGCACCCTGAGGTCAGCGAGGTGAATCTATCGCTGTCTCCGGTTCTGGTGATCAGTGTTTCTGGTGATGTCACCGAGCGTTCCTTGCTGAGCATTACCAAGAAATTACAGGATGAGCTGGAGGCACTTGATGAGGTGCTGGAGGTCAACTTGCGCGGCACGCGGGATGAAGTTATCGAGATAATTGTCGATCCTCTCTTGATTCAAAGCTATGATTTACCTTTGGAAACCGTAGTCGCCACCGTACGCAAACACAATCGGATTGTGCCTGCTGGTGCGCTTGATACGGGTGCAGGGCGGTTTTCCATCGAATTGCCTTCATTGCTTGAGGAAGCCTCGGCGGTACAGAACTTGCCCCTTGTAGTGTACAATGAGCGCACGGTGCGTCTGAAAGATGTCGCCACGGTACGCCGCACCTTCAAGGATTTTCAAAGCTATGCGCGTATCAATGGCAAGCCTGCATTGACATTGGAAATTGTCAAGCGAAGTGGGCAGAATGTTATTGCCACCATACAAAAGGCACGCGGGATTATTGCCGCATTCGATGCCGCACTGCCCGATCAGATCAGTATTGATATTCGTCAAGACGAATCAAAACAGATTCGTATTATGTTGGGTGATTTGCAGAATAATATTATTACTGCAATTATTCTGATGATTGTGGTGCTGATTGCCGCCCTTGGAGTGCGCGGCGGGGTACTGGTCTCAAGTGCAATTCCAGCCTCGTTTGTCTGTGGAATGCTGTTTCTGTTTATCGCGGGATATACCGTCAATATTGTTGTGTTGTTTTCATTGATTCTTTCGGTGGGAATCCTTACCGATGCCGCCGTGGTGGTGACTGAATATGCAGACCGAAAAATCGCACAGGGCATACCAAGGTCTCAGGCCTATGCCTCTGCTGCACGGCGGATGTCCTTACCCATTATCGCCTCAACCTTGACCACGCTACTGGCGTTTTTCCCACTACTGTTCTGGCCAGATATTGTCGGCGAGTTCATGCGCTTCATGCCCATTACCATGATTGCGGTGCTGAGTGCCTCGCTGGCGATTGCGTTGATTTTCCTACCAGTTCTGGGGACATATTTTAGCAGCATTGTCCGAATGCTTGTCACACTGGTGGCTGGTGGCGCGGGGTTTGCCTTGGGTCTGATGCTTTTTGGCTGGCTGGTCACGATGATTCCGATGCTGGCAAAAGTTCCAGCACCTGCAATCGGGGCAGTGTGTGCACTCCCTGCTCTGATTATCGGCCATATTCTGAGCAAACGTTTTATTCGAGACCCTGATATTTCAGAAGGGAAAACCGCAAACAGTACCGATAATGCACCTGGCTTTACGGTTCGGGTGTATGCGCGTGTCCTGGGGGTTGCCTTGCGCTTCCCCCGTTCGATTCTGCTGTTGGCGATAGTGACGCTGGTGGTGGCCTATATCAGCTATTTTCGCTTTGGTCATGGCGTGCAGTTCTTTCCTTCCATTGAGCCAGAACAGATTAACGTCAAGGTTTACGCCCGTGGCAATATCGCCATTGCCGAACAGGACAGACTGGTGCGTTTGGTCGAGGACAGAATTCTACAGATTGACGCGGAAAAAGGCGATTTTGACAGTATTTATGCCTCTAGTGGTCTGGTGCAGGGCAGACAGGATGCCGAAGATATTATCGGAATTATTCGTCTTGATCTCAAGGATGAGTCTCTCCGCCGTCCAGCACGGGAAATTCGTGCCGAAATTGCCGAAAAAACCCGTAATATCGGGGGGATTGTTGTCCAGATTCAGCTTCCGCGTAGCGGACCGCCGATCAACAAGGCAATACAGGTACAGTTAATCTCGAACAATACAGAAGAACTGGAACAGGCTTTCTATCTTCTGCGGCGCGAGGTGCTGAATATTGATGGATTGGTGGACATTGAAGACAGCGCACCGAAACCTGGAATTGACTGGATTTTTGATATTGATACCCAAAAACTCGAACAGTATCAGACCAGTCCAAGTACAGTCGGCAGTGTCCTGCAAATGGCGACGAAAGGTCTCAAGGTTGGCACCATGCGGCCAGATAATTCCGATGAAGAGCTTGATATTATCGCAAGGTTGCCAGAATCCCACCGTACCCTTAGCCAGATTGACAGTCTGCGTATCAACACTCCTGCGGGTCTCATCCCCCTGAATAATTTTATCAGCCGTGATGTGCGACCTTCCTCGGATGTGATCACCCGCGAGGACACCGCGCGCGTGATGACCATCGGTGCGGATCTGCTGCCAGGAGTACTCGCGCATGATAAGGTGCAGGAAATTCAAAAAATTATTGATCGTCTGGAATTGCCAGAGAGCATCCGTATCAAATTTAAGGGCGAGGAAGAAAAGCAGAAAGAATCACAACAGTTTTTGATGAAAGCCTTTGCGGTGGCTCTGTTTACGATTCTGGTGGTATTGCTGATCCAATTCAACAGTTTCATGCAGGCATTGCTGATTCTCTCTGCCATTATCATGTCCACCGTTGGGGTGCTGCTGGGGCATTTGATGATCGCCAAACCCTTCAGTATCGTAATGAGTGGAATTGGCGTGATTGCGCTGGCGGGGATTGTCGTTAATAACAATATTATCCTGATTGATACTTTTAATAAAATCAAACAGACCTCGGATAGCCTGAAAGATGCACTGATCCAGACGGGTACGGAACGCTTGCGTCCAGTATTGCTCACGACATTCACCACCGCGTTGGGACTTCTGCCCTCGGTGTTCGAGATTCAGGTCAATTTCATCGAACGTTCGCTCTCCTTTGGCGGTGCATCAGGGCAGTGGTGGCAACAGCTTTCGGCATCCATTTTCTATGGACTGTTGTTTGCAGCCCTGTTGACACTCCTTGTCACCCCTGCCAGCCTGTATCTGATCGAAAGAAAAAATAAAAGATGGTCAAATTCTCTACAGTGAATAATCCATAAAAAGACCCCCATGTATTTCAAAAAAGTACTCTTGGAACACAAATTTCGGTTTATGGTAACCGCCATGCTCTTGTTCCTTGAAGCTGGAATTTGGCTCGTCTTTCCACTTATCATAGGCGAGGCAATCAACCATATTCTGGAAGACTCGTATCTGGGGTTATACTATCTCGGCGGTATTGGACTGGCGGCAATGATCGTGATGAGTTCACGGATGTATTTTGACACGCATTTTTACGCCCGAATATACGAGGCACTCTGTGACCGTCTGGTGGTGCAAAACACAAAAACCAGCGTCACCACCAGAAACGCCCAACTACAGATGCTCTTTGAAGCGGTTGAGTTTTTTGAAAATTCCGTACCAGAGCTGCTGAATAACAGTGTCAGTCTGGTGGGTACGCTGCTGATTCTTTTCTTTATTAGCGAAAATATATTTCTGGCTTGCCTGTGTGTTGTCGTATTGACCATTATTGTTTACCTCGCCAGCAGCAAAAAGACGCTCAAGCACAATACACTCTATAATGATGAACTGGAAAAGCGGGTCAGTATTCTTCATGCTGGTGGCAATATTCTTCAGCATATTCGGACATTAATGTCTCACAATATTTGGCTTTCCAAAATTGAGGTTTTGAATTTTTCGATAATCTGGCTAGCCATGCTCGGTCTGCTTATCTATACGATTCTGTCTTCAGTCTCGGCAGAAACTGCAAAGTACGGAACCATATTCGCCATTGTGATGTATGTCTTTCAGTTTATCGAGAACGCGATTCA
>JAHDDM010000050.1 GCA_020629355.1 Rhodospirillaceae bacterium | reverse complement strand
CCGAGGCATTTGGTCTCAAGGATCGAGGTCAGATTGCGCCAGGAAAACGCGCGGACATTGTTTGTCTACCAGACCTTGCGGAATGTCGTGCTGAACTGGTGCTTTGTGCGGGGACCGTGGTGAATGCTGCTGCTTTTGCGGCACGGGGCAGAGTGCCTGAAATCGGCCGAAATTCGGTGCATGTCCCGAAAATCACCGAATCGGATTTTATTTATCGCGGCACAAAGCAACCTGTTCCCGTGATAGGTGTTTTGGCAGATAAGGTCTTAACCGAATATCGCCGTCTTGAATTGCCACGAATCGGCGAGGATACTCCGCCAAATGTAACCCAAGACGCCTTGCGGGTCAGTGTTATCGAGCGTCATGGCAAGAATGGCAATATCGCCAATGGTTTTGTGCAGGGCTTTGGCCTGCAACAGGGCGCAATCGCCGCGACTGTTGCGCATGATCATCATAACATCGTCTGTATTGGGACAAATTATGCCGATATGGTCTGTGCCATAGAACGCTTAGGCGCGATAGAGGGCGGCTTTGTCGTGGCAAACAACGAAACGATATTGGCGGAACTGGCTTTGCCCATTGCGGGATTGATGAGCTGCATGGACTTTGAAGGGGTGCATGATCGCTTGATTACATTGCGCAGGTCTGCACAGAGTCTTGGAGTGACATTGCCAGAGCCATTCATTCAGTTGGCTTTTCTGGCCTTATCCGTGATTCCTAGCTTAAAAATCACGGATCACGGTATGATTGATGTGGATCGGTTTGAACTGGTGGAGTTGTAAAATTACCGCAAAACTGCCGGAGATTTTTTCTGCACCTGATCGGTGATTTTTTGGCATAAAGCCGTAAGCTCCTGTTCTGTCAGTGTTTCCTGTTCGGGCTGGATACGCACGCGATAGGCGACAGCGCGGGTATTATCGTCTTCATAGACATCGAAAATCTCGACATTATCGATGCGTTTCTTATCAACAGATGCAATGGTGCGCAATAATTCCCCAGCAGCGAAGTCTTTTGGCATGGCGAAAGATAAATCGCGGGTCACTGGCTGAAGCGGACGTTGCGGCAAGGCGGGCTTGCTGGCGGCCTTGATTTTGGCAGGCGGCAGATTATCCAACAGTATCTCGAAAGCGGCAATACCTATACTTTTCGGCAATTTTAAGCCTAATGTATCCGTGACTTCAGGATGCAGGTTGCCAAAATAAGCCAAAGGTTTCTTGCCGAGGTAAAACCCGCCGCTTCGGTAGGGATGATAATGCTTCGGAGCATTCGTGCGAATTTGCGGTGCTGTAATTCCGCACAATTCTAATATTGCCAGGCAATCCGCCTGTACCGCATAGGGATCATTGCCGCCTTGATGAGCATTCTGCCAGTGTGCAGTGTTGCCAAGGCGTAAGCCACTAGCATAGGCGTGTTGCTGGTCTTCGGTGTTGGTGCGTATCCAACCAGGGCCAATTTGGAACATGGCTAGGCTTGCGCGTCTATTATCGAAGCTTTGCACCGCTGATTGTAACAACCCAGCCAAGGGTGAAGGCCGTAAATAGGCCATTTCGGCATTGATGGGGTTGGCAATTTTCGGCATTATTTGATCGGACAGCAAAGCCGCCATGTCTTCAGAGACGAAGGAGAGATTGATGACCTCATCCAGTCCTTGATGGGCGAGGGTATGCCGAATGAGGTTCACCCGCCGCTGTGCAGGGCTGATCATGATTTTTTGCCTGTCATCAGGCTGAGGCAACGAGACATTCGGAATCTGGTCATAGCCGTATATCCGTAAAATCTCTTCGATTAAGCAGACTTCTAGGGTTATATCTGGTCTTGTGCTTGGTGGTGTCACCAACAGAATCTCAGAGTTTTTGATGGTGACGGTACAGCCGAGCCGTTCCAGAATCTGTTGAATATCGCTAGCGGAAAATTCTACGCCAGATAATTGCGTACAATAGGCCACCCGTAAAGGAATCGCTTCCATGGCTGTGGGTGCGTTGCCCGCGTAACAGAAGTTTGAGGCCACACCACCACAACAGGTAGCAATCAGGTGACTGGCGTAACGTAAACCCTCGTCGATGGAGTTCAGATCAACCTTGCGCTCAAAACGAAAGCGGGCATCGCTTTCTGTGGCTAAACGCCGTCCTGTGCGGGCTATGGTGCTGGGGTTGAAACTTGCGGCCTCAAGGAAGACATTGCGGGTATTGGCATCACAGCTGCTGGCCTCGCCGCCCATAATGCCAGCCAAAGAGACCACACCTTCACCATCGGCAATAATCAGATCATCACTGATCAACTCATGGGTTTGACCATCAAGGCACAGCAAATTCTCGCCGTTTTCCGCCATGCGCATGGTCAAGGTATTGCCGCGTAATTTATCGGCATCAAAAACGTGCAGTGGCCTGCCAATATCATGGGTGATATAATTGGTCATATCCACCAGAGCCGAAATAGGCCGTAATCCTATCGCCAGAAGACGTTGCTGCATCCAGTCTGGTGCAGAGGGATTATGTTCGATCCGAAAGGCGCGACCGCCGACTTGCGGACAATGCTCTAAGGAATCTTCGGCAATCGCCCAACTTTGCGGACAATCAAAACTGGCAGCAATTTCAGGAATTTCCAATGGCTTCAACGTCCCAATACCCGCAGCAGAGAGATCACGGGCGATACCGCGCACACTGGCGCAATCGCCGCGATTTGGCGTTAAGGCAATTTCGATAATAGGATCATCCAGACCACGATAATCCATGAACGCCATACCCACAGGGGCATCGGCGGGTAGGTCAATAATGCCGTCATGTTCATCGGAAAGCTGTAATTCGCGCTCAGAACATAACATGCCGTTGGATTCTACGCCGCGAAGTGTGCCTGCTTTCAGCACAGCACCCGAATCTGGCATAATATTTCCAGGGGCGATAAAGACCGCTTTCATGCCTTTGCGCGCATTCGGTGCGCCGCAAACAACTTGAACTGTTGCACTGCCGCCCGTTGCAACGGTACAGACCCGCAAACGATCCGCATCGGGATGTTGGGTGCATTCTACGACTTCTGCAATAACAAAGGGCGCAAGTTTCTCGCGCGGGTCATCAATGTCTTCGACCTCAAGGCCGATCATGGTCAAGGTGTCACAGATGGTGGTTAAATCTGCTTCTGTTTCAAGGTGATCACGCAACCAACTCAGGGAAAACTTCATTGTATTCTCCGTCAGATACGTAAGCCGCGTGCAGGGCTTGGTGTTTCCAGTGCAGGAAAACCATAATGCCGTGTCCAGTGCGGTTCGCCGTCAAAGAAGGGGCGTAGGTCTGGCATACCATATTTCAGCATGGCTAATCGCTCGACCCCCATGCCAAAGGCAAAGCCCTGATATTCTGCTGGATCAAGACCGCCACTGGCAATGACATTCGGGTGCATCATGCCGCAACCTAAAATCTCCATCCAGTCTGCACCAGAGCCAATGATCAAACGCCCATCTTGGCGTGAACAGCCAATATCGACCTCGGCGGAAGGTTCGGTGAAGGGAAAGAAGCTAGGTCGAAAGCGTAACGGGACATTATCCAATTCAAAAAAGGCGCGACAAAAATCATGCAAACAACCTTTCAGATGCGCAAAATGTGTCGATTTATCGATCATCACCCCTTCGATTTGATGAAACATCGGCGAATGGGTCATGTCATGGTCAGAGCGATAGGTGCGCCCTGGTGCGATAACGCGAATCGGTGCGCCATATTCACGCAATGCCCGTACCTGTACTGGCGAGGTATGGGTACGCAAGACCATCGGGGCTTCTTCTGGAGAATCAGCCATGTAAAAGGTATCGTGCATTTCGCGCGCGGGATGATCAGGCGGGAAATTCAGCGCGGTGAAATTTAATTCATCGCTTTCAATATCCGGACCCTCAGCGACACTAAAGCCCATATCGGCAAAAATCGCGGTGACCTCAGCAATGACTTGGCTGATGGGGTGCAATTTTCCCGCAATAACTCTTTGTGGTGGCAGCGAAACATCCAGTGCTTCAGCCTTCATGCGCGCATCACGCTCGGCGGTGTGCAGAATTTCAGCCTTGGCCTCTATGGCGTTTTGCAGCGTAGTTTTATGGCTGTTAATCTCTTGCCCAACACTCCGACGTGCTTCTGGAGGCAAGCCACCCAAAGACTTCAATGCCGCGGTAATGATTCCCTTGCGTCCCAAGGCTTCAAGGCGAATTTTCTCCAGACCAGCAGCGTCGTCTGCTACCGCAATCGCCTCAAGCAGCCGTGAGACTTCGCTGGCGATTTCTTCCGGCATTTGAGTATAATCCTAGGCAGCAGCTTTAGCCTGTTCGACAATAGACTTGAACTGTTCAGGCGCAGTTGCCGCAAGTTCTGCAAGCATTTTGCGGTTCAGTGTAATGCCTGCCTTGTTCAGTAGATTGATCAGCTCTGAATAGCGTAAGCCGTGCTCGCGTGCAGCAGCGTTGATGCGCTGAATCCACAGGGCACGAAAATCCCGCTTCCGCGCCTTACGGTCACGATAGGCATATTGACCTGCCTTATCCACGGCCTGCATGGCAATGCGGATGGTGTTTTTGCGGCGACCGCGAAAACCTTTGGCCTGCTCAAGAACTTTTTTATGGCGGGCGTGAGAGACTACGCCGCGTTTCACTCTAGCCATGATGGCTCTCCTTCAAAAATTACAGACTAAGCCTGCCCACGCAAGAAATGACGTTTGACGACTTTGGCATCACAATTTGCCAGAATTTGCGTACCGCGATTCTGCCGCTTCATCTTTTGCGGACGTTTTGCGGTATTGTGCGAAAGACCCGCACTGGCAAAGCGCACCTTGCCTGTGCCAGTGATTTTGAAGCGTTTCTTCGCCGAGGATTTTGTTTTCAATTTAGGCATAATGACTCCGGTAAATCGGTTTTTGCATGTGTTTCTGAACACGGGCAAAACTTTTGCGGGGAAGCAATCGCCCGTTTCTACATCTTCATGGCATCTCATGCAAGGGCTAATCTGCATCAAGTCGTTGCAACATTCCGTTTTGCTTCGATAGAAACCCCGCTTGCCATTCCAGACCCAGAAGCGTTAGAGGCGCAATGATACCAGGCAGAGTAAGATTTTGGCTGAGGGCGACATCAAAGCCCAAAGCGGTGAAATATCCCGCATCACCAATAACAATGACACCAGCGAGGTTATCTTGTTGAAGCTGTCGAAGACTATGCTGAACCAAGGACTGCCCAATATGCTGACCACGCAACAGCGGGTCTACTGCCAGAGGCCCTAGCATCAGCACCTCTGTTTTATCAGGCAACAGCATTGGTGTGAAACGAATACTGCCTACGACACGATTCTTTTGCACGGCGACACTAGAATAGGCCGCAATGGGCGCGATACCTTGACGCAAACGATAGGCCGCGCGCTCAGGCTGCGGCTTGGCAAAACAGGCCGTGATCAGAGCATCGCGTTCTGTCTTATGGCCAAGTGTTTCTTGTGTGATGGTGATATTCAGCATACAATAACTATAGAAAAACCCGATCATTATGCAAGATTTTTTCAGGAAAGTCACCTTATGTTGAAACGTATCCTATTGTTATGCAGTATATTATGCGCGACACCCGCTTTTGCGGATTCAGAATGGGAGGAAAATTTGGATACTGCACAAGGTCAAACCGTGTACTGGAATGCTTGGGGTGGCAGTGCGCAATATAACGAGTTTATTGAATGGGTTGCGAAGCGGGTTGCTGAAGACTACGGAATAAATCTGCAACATGTCCGCCTGAGCGATACAGCAGACGCGGTGCGGACGGTGTTGGCAGAGAAACAGGCGGATGCGGATCACGGCAGTATTGATCTGATCTGGATCAATGGTGAGAACTTTAACGCCATGAAAAAAGCCAATCTGCTCTCAGGGCCTTTTGTCGAAAGTCTACCGAATTTTGCGTTGGTGAATACTGAAAAGAATCCCGCGACAATACAGGATTTTGGTGTTCCCACCGAAGGTTACGAATCGCCTTGGGGCATGGCGCGGTTCAATTTTATGTATGATTCCGCCCGCACCCCGAACCCACCAAGGAGTGCGCTTGAACTGTTAGACTATGCTCGCAACAATCCTGGACGGATTACCTACCCTGCACCGCCAGATTTCACGGGTCTGGCGTTCCTAAAACAGATTCTGCTTGAGGTCACGAATCATGATCCTGCTTTATACGCCCCTGCTGATCCAAAGACCTATCTTGAGGTAATCCAGCCCCTTATCGAATATATGACCGCGCTAGACCCTTACCTTTGGCGTGAGGGCGAGGACTTTCCAGAAAATGAAACTGCTTTACTCGCGCTGTTGAATGACAATGCGGTGGATTTTGCCATGAGCTACAATATCGGTGCGGTAACGGCTGCCATTGTCCGAGGAGACCTGCCAGAAACCGCGCAGTCACTGATTTTTGATGCGGGTACGCTGGGTAATGTTAATTTTGTCGCAATCCCGTTTAACGCCCCCGCGCCAGAGGCCGCGAAGGTGGTGGCGAATTTCCTGCTCTCGCCCGAAGCACAGGCCAGACGGCAGAACCCAGAAATTTGGGGTGACCGCACCGTACTAGATATGGAACGTTTGACCCCAGAGCAGACAACATTCTTCCTGCCGCCTTCGTATGGCATGGTTAAGGATTTAGGCAAAACCCTGCCTGAGCCGCATCCAGACTGGACAAATATTTTACGTGATCTCTGGCTATATGGGGAATGGCAGCAGAATTGAGTTTCTCTCGTTTCTTCATTTGGCTCTGTTTCGGCTTTTTTGGCCTGATCGTACTTTCGGCTTTGTTATGGGTAAGCGCGGTTTCTTTGGGTTATTTTCCAGCACTAGGCGGGCAGGATATACATTTTCAGGCTTTCGCTGAATTTCTCAGACAAACACGATTTCCAGCAGCATTCAGCATGACCATCCTCAGCGCACTTGCAGCCACGCTGATGAGCGTGGCTCTGAGCTTTGGTCTGTTCGCGGCCTTTGGGCAAAGCCGTATCATGCAGAAGCTGTCGCGATTACTCGCGCCAATATTGTCTGTACCCCATGCTCTGTTGGCTATGGCCGTGGTGGTGCTGTTTGCGCCTACAGGCTGGATTGTCCGCCTGTTTTGGAACTTTACGACATCCCCCGAAATTCCGCCGCAATATCATTTCGCCCCAGATTCCTGGGGTATTGGCCTCGTGTTGGCTTTGGTGATGAAGGAAACCGCATTTCTGCTGTTGATGCTGTTGGGGCATTTAGGCAATGCCCGTTATCATGCCGAATTTCGCCTTGCGCGTTCTTTAGGCTATGCGCAGGTAGCCGCGTGGCTAAAAGTCATTCTGCCACAACTGTATCCTAAAGTCCGTCTGCCGATATTGGCCATACTGGTCTTTAGTGCGGCAAATGTCGAGGTTGCGCTTGTGACCAACAGCTTCGATGCCCCAACCCTGTCGATACTGGTTCTGCAACAGTTCCAACACCCTGATTTGGCAAAGCTATTTCCTGCTGCTGCTGGCTCGATGATTTTGCTGCTGGTTTGTCTTGGGCTGATTGCTTTATGGTGGGCAAGTGAAAAACTCGTATCTTATCTTCTGAGAGGCTTTCTCAGCAACGGTAGACGCCACTGTATTGAAACTTTATTCCCAATATTGATCGGTGGCATTT
>JAHDDM010000049.1 GCA_020629355.1 Rhodospirillaceae bacterium | reverse complement strand
TTGTCGCCCGATAATAGGCGAGATATTGCTGGCCAACCTCTGCCTCGATACTGCCTAAAACAGGGGTGAATTCCCAAGGCACCTGTGGATTGATGTTGGCATCAAAACGCACCGTGAAGACACGTTCAGCTCCAGCAGGTGTTTGTGGAATTTCGGCATTTTCTGCAACAGTGTATCGCCCTGGTGTGCCGCCCCAGCCAGTGACTTGGCAGAAGAGCTGATACAGAGGCACGCTGAGGTAACTGACACCGACCATCCCGACAACCAATGCCGCGATAATCACCAGAGTGCGACGATTTTTCGACTGTACAGCATTCATGTTAGGACAAGGAATTTGAACATCGTAATGACAAAAATCAAGGCAACAAAGCCCACGATAGCCAGTGCAACCGCGACATTTTTACGTTTTTGGCGCGCCTGATACAAACTCTGTTCTTCTGGTGTCATTGTAATGTACTCCAGAGCAGGAAGGCATATTTATCAACAAGCAAAGCTCCAAACAGGCTAAACAGATACAGAATCGAAAAACCAAACAGCTTGCGTGCATCCTGCATATCACTGGAAACTTTCAGTTTCCACGCCAAATGCGCGAAGCGTCCACCCAAGACTATTGCTGCAACGAGGTAAATTTCGGCAACTGTACCGATAAAATACGGTATGCAACCAAGCGGGAACAGCAACAGGCTATAGGCCAGAATATGCTTTTTGGTGACCTCGGTGCCGTGGGTATTCGGCAGCATAGGGAAGTCCGCAGCGGCATAGTCATTTTTGCTGAATAACGCTAAAGCCCAAAAATGCGGCGGAGTCCAAAAGAAAATAATTCCGAATAAAACCACACTATCCCAAGATAGTGCACCTGTTGCGGCAACCCAGCCAATCATGGGTGGAAACGCACCGGCAGCACCGCCAATCACAATATTTTGCGGTGTGGTGGGCTTTAACCACATGGTGTAGACAACGGCGTAAAAGAAAATACTGAAGGCCAGAATTCCTGCTGCAAGCACACCCGCTGCCATCCACATCAGCACCAACGCGATCCCCCCCAAGATAGTTGAGAAAGCCAGCGCATCGGCGGGATGCATCAATCCCATGGGCAGGGGGCGGTTTTTGGTGCGTTGCATCAGCGCATCACGATCACGTTCATAAACCATGTTGAACGCGCCTGCTGCACCAGCCCCTAGTGCAAGGGCAAACAGCGCAATGATTCCTAAAATTGGATGGTTTGTCATGGGCGCAACCAGATAGCCCACGGCACCCGTGAAGACCACGAGGCTCATCACCCGTGGCTTTAACAGAGCATAATAGTCGCGGAATTCAGCCGTAGAGACCACGGGATGCTTCTCTTGACCCGTCTTTCGCGCATTTAGGGATAAGTCGCTCATTTTGTTTCCTCAAATACTGAACAGTATGTTCTGGTACTCAATCTCACGTCTTGCCCTTATGTGCATCGAAATCTTAGGAAAATGACGACACCCCAATATATTTAGTGTTGATCATCTTCGGTAATGACGGGCAGGGTATTAAAGGTATGGAATGGTGGCGGTGAAGAGACCGTCCATTCAAGCGTTGTTGCGCCTTCGCCCCACTCATTATTGCCAACCCGCCGACCAGCCACGAGCGTATAGAGTACCATGCCAACAAAGAATAACGTTGAAGCAAAAGCAATGTAGGCTCCGATAGAGGAAATATTGTTCCAGAACGCGAGTCCATCGGCATAGTCAATATAGCGGCGTGCCATCCCAGCCAGACCAAGGAAATGTTGCGGGAAGAACGTCAGATTCACGCCGATAAATGTCGTGATCAGATGGACATAACCTGCCCATGTTGGAAATGCGCGTCCAGACATTTTGCCGAACCAATAGTACATGCCACAGAAAATGGCGAATACGGCACCAAGAGACAGAACATAATGAAAGTGCGCTACGACATAATAGGTATCGTGCAGCTGTAAATCCATACCGCCGTTCGCTAATACCACGCCTGTTACGCCGCCAACGACAAATAGGAAAATGAAGGATAGCGCCCACCACATTGGCAGTTCAAAGCGAATTGAGCCGCCCCACATCGTGGCAATCCATGAAAAGATTTTCACGCCTGTCGGCACGGCAATGACCATGGTTGCGGCGGTAAAGTAAGCCCGCACATCCACAGGCATGCCCACTGTGAACATATGGTGCGCCCAGACGATAAAGCCGACAAGGCCAATCATCACCATGGCGTAGGCCATGCCAAGATAGCCAAACACAGGTTTGCGCGAGAAAGTCGAGACCACATGACTCACGATTCCAAAGCCTGGTAGAATCATAATGTACACTTCAGGATGACCGAAGAACCAGAACAGATGCTGGAACAGAACTGGATTGCCACCGCCATCAGGAATAAAGAAGCTGGTGCCAAAGTTTCGGTCTGTCAACAGCATGGTAATTGCACCACCCAAAACAGGCACAGCCAGCACCAGTAGGAAAGCGGTGACGAGCATGGACCAGGCAAACAGAGGCATCCGGTGCAGGGTCATACCAGGTGCACGCATATTAAAGATGGTGGCGATAAAGTTAATCGCGCCCAAAATTGAGGATGCGCCTGCAAGGTGCAGCGAGAAAATCGCCATGTCCACCGCAGGACCACTATGGCCTAACCCTGAGGACAATGGCGGATAGATTGTCCAGCCTGTTCCTGCACCGCCGCCATAGACCGCAGAACCCAACAGCAGCAAGAACGCAGGAGGCAATAGCCAGAAGCTGATGTTATTCATGCGGGGAAAGGCCATATCTGGCGCGCCGATCATTAACGGCACGAACCAGTTGCCAAAGCCGCCGATAATGGCGGGCATGACAACAAAGAACACCATAATCAGGCCATGCGCGGTAACAATGACATTCCAGAGATGCCCGTTGGGTGAGCCGTCTTCATTGGTCATAAATTGCACACCGGGATTTTGTAGCTCCATCCGCATATAGACCGAGAACGCACCACCGATGAGCCCTGCGATAATCGCGAAAACCAGATACATTGTACCAATGTCTTTGTGGTTGGTGGAATAGAGCCACCGTTTCAACCCTGTGGGGTGATGATCGTGATGTGCATGTGCATCGTCCATAGCTGGTGTATAGGTCATGATGCGGTACTCCTGAAGGGGGATAAAATGATTAAAGTATTGGGATTAGGCATTAACTAAATTGTGCTTTTGCGGTTTTGAGCCAGTCTGAAAACTCATCTTTGGTCACGACTTTGACCGCAATAGGCATATAGCTATGCAGATCGCCACAAAGCTCTGAACAGAAGCCATAATATGTCCCAGGTTCGTGGATGGGATAAAGCGGTGCTTCGCTGAGTTGACCAGGGACAGTATCCACCCGAATGCCAAATTCGGATACAGACCAGTTATGCAGCACGTCATTCGCCGTAAATTGCAACAGAATCGGTGTGTCTTCAGGGATCACCAGAGGATTATCGACATCCATCAGGCGTTTTTGTCCAGGCTTCAGGTCTGCTTCGGCAATCATGTACGAATCAAAGCCAAGGTTGTCATGGTCTGGATATTCGTAGCTCCAGTACCATTGATTGCCAACGATTTTCACCGTGAAAGCGTAATCGAGAGATTTTTCTGTTGCATAGAGGGTGCGCATGGATGGGATAAACAGAACGCCTAAAATCAAGACTGGAACGACGGTCCAAACCACCTCAAGCATGGTGTGGTGCGTAGTTTTGCTTGGGGTGGGATTGCGTTTTTCGGAAAACCGCCAGCAGGTATAGACCATAAGGATCAGAACGAAGACGGAGATAGCAATACAGAGCGGCAGTAGAATATCATCATGGAACGCGTTGAGCATCACCGCGAGATCATTTGCACCATCGGGTAAGCCAAGTTGTTTTGGCTGTGGATCGGCGGCGAAGGCCGAAGATGTGGCCAGCAGTCCAGCGGTAGCAGTTGCCAGCGATAGGGAGGTGAGTTTAAGAATATTGATCATAAAACGTCCATTATCCGATGCGAATTTTCCAACAGGCGCATATTAGACAAAATCTGCTCGTCTGCCAAGTGCTAGGTTGCACAGGTTGCGAATTCTTATTAAAACTCAATATTTCATTGACCGCACAAGCCTGCCCAACCATCCGAGAGCGATAAAGAAAGGAACTCTTCATGTCCAGCCTTCTTCTTGCTGATAATGCCAGCCTTGCGCACGAGCGCGACCACGCCCCAAGCCGTCTTGAGACCGCTGTGGTGCAACAACGGCTTCAGTCTGCACTCAAGGGCTGTGATGATGGTGAATTGTTTTTGGAATATTGCCATTATGACAAATTGGTCTGGAGTGAAGGTAAGGTAAAATCGGCCTCGTGCGGTTCCAGGCGTGGTATGGGATTACGTGCGATTCAAGGCACGAGCTGCTTTTTTGCCCATGGCAGTACATTAACGCCGGCTGGTCTTGAAGACCTGATCACAGGCTTGGCGATTCCTGCTCAAGGTCAAGAATTTTATCGCACAGAGGCTACTGAGGAAAAGCACAAGCTGTTCTCTGGCGATGATCCGTTAGAATCAGCAGACTTTAATGAACGCGTCGCTTTTGTTGCGGAGCTGGATTCTTTGGCGCGACAGAATCCTCTGGTGGCTGATGTGACCATTACGCTGAACAGCGAGTGGCAGGCAATATCAGGATTGCGCCCGTATCATGTTCCTTGGCATGACCATCGTCCGCGCACGGAATTGGGGATCAGTGTGATTCTGAAACGTGGAGAAATACGCGCGTCAGGCAGTGATTCCTTGGGTGGGCGCGAGGATTTTACGCGAATCATGGCAGGCGGTACGCAAGTGCTCAAGAATGCCTTGGCTCAGGCCGAAAATATGCTTGAGGCCAAGCCGTGCCAAGCTGGGCAAATGGATGTGCTTTTAGGTTCGGGCTGGACAGGTATTTTACTGCACGAGGCCATAGGCCACGGGCTTGAGGGTGATTTTAATCGCAAGCAGACTTCGGTATTCAGTGCCTTGATGGGACAGAGAATCGCAAGCTCTGGCGTGACCGTGCTGGACAATGGCACGGTCGGGAATCACCGTGGTTCGCTGCATGTTGATGATGAAGGCACGAGGACTCAAGCCACGACTTTAATCGAAGACGGTGTTTTGGTGGGCTATATGCAGGATCGACATAATGCGCGTTTGATGAACACACAAAGCACGGGCAACGGCCGCCGCCAATCCTATGCCCATCTGCCCATGCCGCGCATGACCAATACCTACATGCAGGGGGGTGAGGCCAGCCACGACGAGATTCTGGCTGAGGTCAAGGATGGGATTTACGCCGTGAGCTTTGGTGGTGGTTCGGTGGATATCACCAGTGGACAGTTTGTTTTTAACTGCACTGAGGCCTATCTTGTGCGTAATGGCATGATCGAACATCCCGTACAGGGCGCATCCATCATCGGCATGGGGGCAGAGGCCTTACGCGGGATTCGTCATGTCGGCAATAATTTTGCGCTGGATGCTGGTATGGGGATGTGTGGCAAGGATGGGCAATGGGTGCCAGTGGGAGTCGGGCAGCCGTCTTTGTTAATTGGCGGCTTAAATGTTGGCGGGAGTAAAAAATCTTCTTGAAGCCACGCCCTGTTCTGTGTCAATGTCATGAAGACCTTTGGTCATCAAATCACTCTAGGAGGAAACCATCCCATGAAAAAACTACTTTCATCCGTTGCGGCCCTTGCTGCTGGTACACTGATGTCGCTGAATGTTTTTGCGGCAGATCACGAAATTACTGTAGCCTATTTCTTGGAATGGCCGATGCCGTTTCAACATGCGAAAGAAACGGGTGCTTATGAAAAGGCTTTAGGCAAGAAAATCAACTGGGTCAGCTTTGATACTGGAACAGCCATGAGTGCTGCCATGGCCTCTGGGGACGTGCATATTTCCGTGAGCCAAGGTTTGCCGCCCTTTGTGGTCGCCACCAGTGCTGGACAGGACTTGCAAATTATTGACGTTGCAGTGTCCTATTCCGATAATGATAACTGTGTTGTCGCCTCTGCCTTGGAAATTGACAAGTCAAACGCTGGCGAATTGGCGGGCAAGAAAGTCGCTGTTCCACTAGGCACAGCCGCGCATTACGGTTTCCTGAAGCAGATGGGTCATTTCAAGGTTGATCTTGGCTCGTTGAATGTTGTCGATATGGCACCTGCTGAAGGTGCAGCGGCTCTGGCGCAAGGTTCTGTGGATATGGCCTGTGGCTGGGGTGGCGGTTTGCGCCGGATGAAAGAGCACGGTAATGTCCTCTTGACTGGTGCGGAAAAAGAAGCTCTAGGTATTCTGGTGCTGGATGTGACCTCAGCGCCAGCAGGGTTTGTTGCCGAACATGGCGATGAAGTCGCGAAATTCCTGAAAGTCACGGCGGATGCCAATGCGGCATGGAATGCTGGCGGTTCTGGTGCGCAAGCGATGCTGCCTGTGATTGCTCAGGATTCGGGTATGGATGAAGCCGCAACAGCGGACACCATGTCGACATTCACCTTCCCCTCTGTTGACGAACAGCTCAGCAGCAAGTGGCTTGGTGGTGGCGTACAGAACTTTATGAAAGGCGTTGCAGATGTCTTCGTAAATGCTGGCGCGATTGATAAGGCAAAATCAAGCTATGCAGAAAACGTCAATACTGGCCCATTAAAAGCCGCGAGCATGATGTAAGTGTGAATCTGATGGGGCGGTAGAAATGCCGCTCCATCAAGTATTATTTATAAAGCGAGAACTCTTTGTCTGGTCTTTCTATCAATAATTTATCCATGCGCTTTGATTTGCCAAACGGTGGATCGGTGCAGGCCTTGCAGGACATTAACCTGCATTTGAAGGCGGGCGAGTTGATGTCCGTGCTTGGGCCTTCGGGTTGTGGCAAAACAACATTACTGAATATTGTTGCGGGTTTTCTTGCTCCCACAGGTGGCGCGATAACCCTTGAAGGTGAAACGGTCACAGGGCCTAGTGCGGATCGTGGTATGGTCTTTCAACAGGGCGCATTGTTTGAGTGGATGAGCGTCCGCGATAATGTTGGCTTTGGGCCACGGATGAAAAATGCTCCGGCGGGGGAAACCCGTGAAAAAGTTGATCATCTGCTGGATGTTGTGGGTCTTGGGGATTTCAAGGAAAAAGCAATTTACGAGTTATCTGGTGGGATGCAACAGCGTGTGGCTTTGGCACGGTGTCTGGCGAATGATCCCGATGTGATTTTGATGGATGAACCTTTAGGCGCGCTGGATGCCTTAACGCGGGAGAAAATGCAATCTCTGGTGCTGAAGCTCTGGAAAGAGACGGGCAAGACCATCATTCTGATTACCCACTCGGTGGAAGAGGCTCTATTGTTGGGCGAGCGTTTATTGGTCATGGCACCACGGCCTGGGCGAATACACAAGGAATATAATCTGCCCTTTGCAGATTTAGGCGTGAACCAAGATTTACGCGAGGTCAAAAAGCATCCTGATTATGTCCCAAGACGCGAAGAAATTCTGGCCATGATTTGGGACATGGAGGAGGAAATTATGGGACGTTCGGAGGGTGAAGGCTAATGCTGGCAAATCTCCTTGAAGAACTATTCAACGTATTCAGTACGTTCGTCATGGCCTTGCCCTATATCGGCGGATATATTCTGCTGATTTTGTTGGCCTTGATGGTCTGGCGGCTCATCTCGAAACTCCTACAACCAAAAAGCGACTATACCGCCCTGAAAACCGTGACCTTTGGTGATGAAAGTGCGGTGCGCTCAAATTTT
>JAHDDM010000048.1 GCA_020629355.1 Rhodospirillaceae bacterium | reverse complement strand
GCTCCGCGGGGGCGTCGCATACGCGACGGTCGCGCCTTGCGCTCCTATAGCCTATGTCATATGATCATTTTATATGACATAGGCTATACATCTTAAATACGCCGTAAAACTGTCCGAAGTTATAGGATCACGTTACCATAAGTTTTGGAAAGTTTTTGGCACCCAGCCTAGAATATGTATTACAGGAATCATATTGAGGTAATGGTACGGGTGAAGGGACTTGAACCCCCACGAGTTGCCTCACTAGAACCTAAATCTAGCGCGTCTACCAATTCCGCCACACCCGCATAGCATTGTGCTTTCTTATAAAGTATTTTGTTCCTTATGGAAATAGAAATGCTATAAGGAGTCGTTTTTGGCCGCTTGGTGGAATAGGTAGACACGACAGACTTAAAATCTGTTGCTCGTATGGGCGTGCCGGTTCGAGTCCGGCAGCGGCTACCACTGTAATAACTTTTGCACAGAGTAACGTTCGAGGCACGGATATCCTGCCCCCCATTTTATGGGGGTTGAGCTATATTAAGGTGCGAAAAATCCCTGTTTATCGTGAATGCGATAGGCAAAAATCGTCTTCTGGCCCTGGTTTGAAACCAACCAGTCTCTGAAGCGTTTTGCTTTCTGAGTAGCTTCCATACGCCCCGTACCCGCAACAACGATAATGCCATAAGGGTTACGCAAAAGCACATCCTGTTCGACAATGATTTTCAAACGGTCTTGATTGCCGCTTTTCAGCCATGTTGCCTCATCGACAAGAGTATAGGCATTCATGGCGATTGCCGTGTTCAGCGTTGCGCCCATGCCAGAGCCTGCCTCAAGATACCAATTCAGTGCAGCTTGATGCAGCACGGGATGGTTCGGATCAAGCTTACGCCATAAGCTCTTTTCGCGGCGGTGTGTGCCGCTATCATCGCCTCGAGATACGAAAATACTCTGGCTTGCAGCGATTCTTTTCATGGCCTCAAGAATACCCCCTGTGGTTTTGGCCTGTGCAGGATCAGCTTTAGGCCCAACAAGAAAAAAGCGATTATACATGACTGTATGGTGACTCAGGCCATGACCAGCAGTCATAAAATCAGCCTCGGCTTCGGGGTCATGTACCCAAACCAGATCAACATCGCGGTTCATGCCCAATTTTAAGGCTTGGCCTGAGCCAGTGACGATAAATTCTGGTGTAAAGCCAAGATCAGCCTGAATTTGCGGTTGCAGATAGTGCAATAGGCCAGAATTGTCTGTCGAGGTTGTCACCGCCACCAGCAAGCGTTCAGAGGCTAGGGACAGGCTATTGAGACAGAGTATCATAATACAGACTAAGAGCGGCAAATGAAATGCGATATTGCAAAGTCGCCTCGCGCGCAAGCGCGGGCGAGAGCGAACGAAGTGAAGCCGCGAAGCGCACCCGCGTAGGCAGTATGGCATTGGCGTAGCCTGCCATACTTGCCGTGAGCGAAGAAATAAGAAATACATCATGCTTTGGCCTGTTCTCGTATAATGTGACCGATGAGATTGATGAGCAAGGCCAGAAGCAAAAGAATACTGCCCAAGGCAAGAGCCAAGCCCAGTTCTCCGCGACTGGTGGCGAGGGTGATGCTGCTGGTCATCACGCGGGTATGATGTAAAATATTACCGCCGACAATCATCACCGCGCCAACCTCGGAAATGGCACGTCCGAAGCCGCCTAAAGCCACCAGAGTCAAAGCGTGGCGGCTATCATGCAGTAATATCAGCGCGCTTTGAGCACGGTTTGCGCCAAGCGAGCGTAATTGATCCCGATAGCCACCCCAAGCCTCTGCCAGAATATCGTGTCCATAGGCGGTAACAATCGGGAAAATCAGTATCATTTGCGCGACAATCATGGCTTTTGGCGTGAATAGCCAGCCTAAGTCGCCGAAAGGACCTTGGAACGAGAACAGGAGATACACTATCAGCCCAACCACCACTGGCGGTAGACTTAATAAGGTATGTACCAGAATCAGCAAGGTTTTTTTACCGCGAAATTCATTCAGTGCCAACAGTGCGGCACAGGCCAAACCAAACAGCAAAGCGAGTCCCAAAGCGAGGAGACTCACCTGTAATGAGCGCGCAATAATACCGTATAATACAGGATCGAAACGGATCAGCATCTCGTAGGACTGGGCGAAGGCGGCGGAGAAATCAGTCATTGTTCTGTAAGATATATCGTAGCGGCCTGTGTTTTGGGCTGAGTAAAAAAAGTATTGGCTTCGGTTGTCTCGCACAGGCGGCCTTGGTCAAGAAACATTACGCGGTCAGCCAAACGTCTTGCCTGTGCTATCTGGTGGGTAACGAGGAGTATCTCAACCCCGTTTTGATACAATTCATTGATGAGTTTTTCGATACTGGCGGTGCTGGCAGGGTCGAGGTTCGCAGTGGGTTCATCGAGCAAGAGAGTCGTTGCCCCCAATGCCCAAGCCCGCGCGAGAAAGAGCTTTTGGGTTTCTCCGCTTGAGAGCCGTCGTGCGGGATGATCCGCGAGGTGCTGTAGCTGACAGAGCTCCAAGGCATGTTGTGCAGTCCTTAGAGCCGCTTTACCTGTGATGTTTTTCAATCGCAAAGCCAATAGAATATTCCCCAATACCGAACGGCGAAAAGGTGTTGCGCCAGCAGGAACATAGGCTTGATTACACGCGGCTGGTGTAGAACTATCGCCCCATTGTATCGTGCCTGAACTTGGCTTTTGCAGACCGTGCAGGATGCGCAACAAAGTCGTTTTTCCTGCACCATTCGCCCCAAGCACCACTGTGCGCCCTGCCTGTTCCAGACGCGCATCAATATCCGCCAGCACCGAACGTTTGCCAAGCTTCAGATCCAGATGATGAATATTGATCGGCCAACCTACAGTCATCCCACTGTCCTTGCCTTCAGTGCCATGGCGCCAAAGGGTACACAGGCCAAAGCCAGACAGAAACAGACTCCAAGCCAAAGGAAATGCCCCGTCACCGCGTGACCAGCAAGACTTCTTTCCAGTACCAATGCGCCGAAAATGACCACGGGGATCAATAAAGGCAGCACCAGCACCATCACCAGCAAAGTCGGTTGCCGTGCACCCAAGGCAAGAGCAGCACCTGTGGTGGCAAATAAACTGAGCGTTAAAGTTCCCAAAATCAGCGAGACCAATAGTGCTGGCAGAACAAAAAACGGTAGCTGCAACAGCAAAATGGCCAATGGGGCAGAAACAATCATCGGCAATCCCGCGCGCAACCAAAAACCTCCAGCCTTTGCCAAGACAATCACCCAACACGGAACGGCTTGCGTCAATAGGGCATCCAATCTGCCACTATGATGATCATCCTGGAAAATCCGTTCAATCATCAATAAAACGCTAAATAATACCACTGTCCATATCATGGCGGCGGCGGCCTCGTGCAGCCATGCAGGATCAGCCATCAAGGCCATAACAGACAGCGCGATTAACGCAAACCCCAACATCAGGGCGATATCCTTGCCAGAGCGTAACACCAGCAAGCATTCGTAATGCAATAAAGTGACAAACCAGTGCATCAATCCGCCTTTTGCAATGAAAAAACCGTGCCGAAATTTGGCAGAAAATGGCTGGTATCAATAACGATTCCGCCTATATTGCAATGGTCTTGTACCCAGCCTTCAAAAACCGCGCGGCTGGTTTGATCAAGATGATGATCTGCCTCATCCAACAGCCAAATTGGACGAGGCGCAATAAACAGACGTGCCAGAGCCACCTTTTGCTTTTGCCCTGCGGACAGACTGCCAATAATGCGCTGGCTTGAAATATCCAGACCGACTTGATTTGCTATGTCTTGAATCGGACAGGGCGCTGTGGGTTGATGCGGACTGAATATTGTGTGCCAAAACTGCCATTCTTCAGCGATACTCAGGGCTTCGTGGACACCAGTACGATGTCCGATAAAGTGCATTTGTGTCCGAAAGTCTCCGCTATAGTCTCGTGATATGGCAGATTGATTCGGGTGAGAAGGCACCCCTGCCAAGGCCGACAGCAACGAGGTTTTACCGCTGCCATTATCGCCGCGCAAACACAGTCGATCACCAGACCTCAGACTATACTCAAAAGCCATGCCGTTCAGGGCTGTACCAGAAAAACCGAAAGAAAATTCAAACATCTTGTGCGCCCAACAAAGTCGCCGCGCGAATACGGGCATCAGGAAAATCGTTCTGCAAAGCTTTGATAGCCTGTTGCTGTGTTGTTTGGCAAGGCAGAGCTGCAAAACAACAGCTCCCCGTGCCAGACATCCCCGCTGTGACCACTTTATCGAGACTCCTGAGCCGCGCCAATATCACATTAAGCACAGGGCAAAGGCCACAGGCGGCAGCCTCAAGATCATTATGCCAGCTTTCGGGCTGCATCGGATCAGCGACTTTTGTACTGAAGACAATAGCGGATTTTTGCCGAAAGACCGTAGCGGTACTGAGTGCCTCTTCAGGTGCAATCAGCACCAAATATTTGATGGGAAAATCCGCAATGCGGCTGAGCTTTTCGCCAATACCTTGCATACGCGCTGGCTTGCTTAAAAGACAAACAGGCACATCTGCCCCTAGTTCCAGTGCAATATCATACAGAACTCTGGTTGGGATATTTTGACCTAAAGCCCGCAATATAGCTGCTGCATCCGCTGAACCGCCGCCAAGACCTGCACCAGAATAGATGTTTTTCCGAAGCACAATATCATGCGGCGCAACCCCGTGTCCTTCCAGACGGCGCAAGGCTTTCAGGGCAATGTTATCTTCTGGATTCGCGGTGGGTTCTGTACCGATAACCTTTAGTGTCGAATGTTGGCTTGGGCTAAGGCGTATTGCATCGGCAAAATCAAGAAAACCTACCAGACTATCCAGTACATGAGAGCCTTTACTATTACGATAACGTACAGCAAGCGAGAGGTTAATCTTTGCAGGGGCGAGAATATCCATTGCGCAACGAGAACTTCTCCGTCAGGGCTTCGGAACGCGCTTTCCAGCGATTTTCTCTTCCAGCTTCAACTTCTGCTCTGGCTCTTCCAATTCCAGACCCAACGCACGTTCCCATTGGTATCTGGCCTCAACCTTGCGCCCTAAATGCCAATAGACATCACCAAGATGGTCATTGACTACTGCCTCGTCTGGTACAATCAGTACCGCCCGTTCAAGATATTCAGCAGCACCCTCGAATTGCCCAACCCGATACAGCGCCCAACCGTAACTGTCGATGATAAAACCGTTGTCTGGGTCAAGCTCCACCGCGCGTTCGAGCATTTTCAGCGCCTCAGGAATATGCAGACGTTGATCAATCCAGCTATAGCCAAGATAGTTCAAGACATAGGCATTATCGGGGTCTATCTCCAAAGCACGGATGAAGTCTTTTTCCGCACGAGGCCACTGTGCGGAGCGCTCGAAGCATATGCCACGGAAATAAAAATCAGACCATTCTGGACGATGCTCAGGGCGCGCTGCAATAACCTGATCATAAACAGCTATCGCCTGTTCATATTCTTTTTCATGTTGATAAATTTGACCAAGCTTGGATAACAGGTTGATATTTTCTGGTAACAACTTTATGGCACGCTCCAAGCGCGCAACAGCAGCTTGCGGCTGCTGCATTTCCAGCTCTGCATCTGCCGCCAGAAACACCGCTTCAGGATAGACGGCTAAAGAGGGATTGCTAATCTTGCCTAGCTGAAAGACGGCCTCTTCATAGCGTTTCAAGTCAAACAGAGTATTGCCCACAAGAATTAACGCGGTCTGATTGCTCGGATTCAAATACAGAGACGCATTAGCATACAGCAAGCCCATATAAGGGACTTCGTTACGCAAAAGTTTGCTCATCTCGTTCAGACCTTCGGCAAGACCGTCTTCGATACGCTCAAGCTGTAGGTCGCTGGGGCTTGGCCCATTGGACTGGCGCAATTCCCGCATCAAGGTATCGCGGCGTTGCGTATCGGCAAGAGTGCGCAAATAGCTTTGTGCTGCAACCTCGCCATCACTCCAGAACAACAATTTTGCATACAGTTCTTGCAGACCAAACGGGACTTCCTCAAGCCGATTGATCAGGATATTCAATTCTTGTGCACCAAGGCGATAGTCCTGCTGATGCATGGCCATATAGGCCAAATTCAACTGTAAGACATTGCGAATAGGGTTTGTTTCTGCCTGGTCTCTTAGGACTTCACGCGCCTTGAGACTGTCTCCTCTGCCAAGGTGCGCCCAAGCCAGTACCAACGGGCGAATATATTGCTCTGGGCCAATATTGATCGTATTGGCCTGCATTTCCCGCACAGCAGCGGTATATCTTGCAGCCTTGACATCGACAATCGCCGCCATAATCGCCAGCAGGTTTTTTTCTCCAGCAAGAGACGGTACAATCCCAAGGTCACGCATGGTATTGCTCACCTCCAGCGCCATTTCGTGGCGGCCAGAAAGCATGGCATTATTGATCGTTGAAAAGCCAATCCGTTGACTCGTCCGGTCATTCTGCCATAGCTGATACAGAATATCAGCAGCAGTGGCATAGTCGTGTATGGCCTCGGCATGGCGTGCCGTTAAAAATTTCCCCACCAAACCTGATACTGGTGGCAGGTCTGTTTCATTAGGGGGATCAATCTGAAGATAATCGCCTGTGTTCAGTTGTGAAGTACGGACACCATTGTTGATACCATTACAACCTGCCAGCAACAAAGCCGATACACCAAAAAAAATTGCAGAGAAAGAAAAACGCATCACATACCAGAATAGCTCGGACCACCACTGCCTTCTGGCGTGATCCAATGAATATTTTGCAGTGGGTCTTTAATGTCACAGGTTTTGCAATGTAAACAGTTTTGCGCGTTAATCTGCAATTTCGGACTATCGGTATCTGCACCGATAATTTCATAGACCCCTGCTGGACAATAGCGCTGTTCTGGTGCGTCATATAGGGTCAAATTATGCCGAATAGGCACGGCAGAATCGCGTAGGGTCAAATGCACTGGCTGATCGGCCTCGTGGTTCGTACCAGAAAAGGCCAGATTGTCCAAACGCTCGAAGCTAATCTTGCCATCGGGCTTCGGATAAGAAATACGCGGCGCGTCCTGTGCTGGCATCAATGCGGTATGATCAGGGTGATGATGCAAAGTCCACGGTGCCTTGCCACGGAAGATATAGGTATCCAGTGCCGCATGGGCAAGTCCTGCCCACATGCCCCATTTGAAGGCTGGACGGACATTACGCACGGTACGCAATTCCTGCCCAATCCAGGATTTCTCAATCAATTCAGGATAGGTTTCCAATTCAGAAACATTGGCATCCTTGGCTGCAAAATAGGCTTCAGCAGCCAACATGCCCGATTTCATGGCATTGTGAATACCCTTGATTCGCGGTACGTTCAAAAATCCTGCTGCACAGCCAAGCAACGCCCCACCAGGGAAGGTTAAGGTAGGCAAAGACTGATATCCACCTTCGTTCAATGCCCGCGCGCCATAGGAAATACGCCGTCCACCCTCAAGCAGAGGCTGAATGGCAGGATGATGCTTGAAGCGTTGAAACTCCATATAGGGATACAGATGTGGGTTACTGTAATCTAAACCCACCACAAAACCCAAAGCCAACAGATTGTCATTCAGATGATACAGGAATGATCCGCCATAGACATCACTGGATAAAGGCCAGCCAATGGAATGGATCACCTTGCCCGGTTCGGACTTTGCGGGGTCAATCTCCCAAACCTCTTTCATGCCCAAGGCATAGGTTTGCGGGTCACTCTTTTCACGCAAATTATAGCGTTCCATCAAAACACCAGACAACGAGCCACGACAGCCTTCGCCAAGCAGGGTTATCGGGGCATGAAGCTCCATCCCGCGTTGGAAATTCGGCCCTGCTTCGCCATTTTTAGTGACCCCCATATCGCCAGTAGCAACACCTTTCAGACGGCCTTGATCATCAAATAATGGCTCTGCTGCTGCAAAGCCGGGGTAAATCTCGACACCCAGATTTTCCGCCTGTTCCCCAAGCCAAGCCACCATCTCGCC
>JAHDDM010000047.1:5590-8033 GCA_020629355.1 Rhodospirillaceae bacterium | reverse complement strand
GTGAAGAAGTTATTCCGCTCAAATACAGTAATGTCTGGGATTTTGCGCCGAATGGCCTCGCACGTATCCGATACGCCAACAACAAGCACGGTTACATCAACCGAGACGGCATGGAAGTGATTTCGGCACAGTTTTATGATGCTGAGGACTTTACCGAGCATGGCTATGCGCTGGTGAAATTGGACGGTCACCAAGGGTATATCAATGAACAAGGCCAAGCCGTGGTACGGCAGGCGACTGAAGGTGGCAAGCGTGTTATTAAAAATATCGATGGCGAAATTATCTGGCGGTCTGATTCATAATCACTGATCCTGCCATTTTGGCGGGCGTTTTTCGATGAATGCGCCAATGCCCTCTTCGGCATCACGGGCGAGCATATTTTCTACCATCACTTCGGATGCGTAGGTATAGGCTTCCGATAGCGGCATTTCACGTTGGGCATAAAAAGCCTGTTTGCCCACTGCCAAGGTCATGCTGGATTTTGCCGCGATTTTACCCGCCATTTCTAACGTGGCAGCGCGTAAATCTTCTGTCGCCACCGCCCGATTGATCAGGCCAATTTCTGCCGCCCGTGCGGCAGGGATCATATCGCCCGTGAGCAACATCTCCATGGCGTGTTTGTTGGCGACATTGCGCGATAATGCCACCATGGGCGTGGAACAAAACAGCCCGATATGTACACCCGGTGTGCTGAAACGCGCGGTATCCGCTGCTATGGCCAAGTCACAGCTTGCGACTAATTGACAGCCTGCTGCGGTGGCAATCCCTGTGACCTCGGCGATAACAGGCTTGCGGCAATGGACAATCGCTTGCATCATGGCAGAGCATAACGCCATGATTTTACTGAAATATGCCTTGCCTCGATCAGGATTATCGCGTCCAGCAGTGAGTTCCTTTAGGTCATGCCCTGCACAAAAGGCCGGGCCATTCGCCGCCAGAATAATACAGCGTACAGCAGGGTCTTCACTGGCTGTGATAAAGGTATCCTGTAGGGTCTGAAGCATCACCTCAGACAGGGCATTCCGCCGTTTTTCGTCATTCAGCGTAAGGATGAGAATACCCTCTGGGGTGGACTCTTGCAGGAGAATATCGGTCATAAAATATTCACTTCTACGCTATCCGCCAGAGTGTTCGCGATAAAGCAATACCGATGCGCGCGGTCTTGCATCTCAGCCAGTTTTGCCTCATCCACCGAAAAGCCTGTATCAAAACGTACCACAGGATGTAAATCAATCTGTGTCACCGACATTTGGCCTTTGGGGTTTTTGCCCAGATGCGCCACCGCACGATCATGGTAACTGGCCACAGGCCATTTTGCTTTCGCTGCCAGTGCCAGAAAAGTCATCATGTGACAGCTAGACAATCCCGCTGCCAGAGCCTGTTCAGGGTTCGTATTCGCGGGATCACCACCCCAATCAGGTGCGGCATCGACTTCAACCTCGTGATTGTCGTTATATTGCACGGTGTGGGCATTGGAATATTTGCCGACTTTTAACTCGGTTTCCGTGCGTTGCCAGTGTAATTCAATCGAAAGATGTGACATGTTGTATTCCTTAAGTAGCGGCGATTTTCTTTTTCGGGTCAAAGAAAGGTTTCTCGACCACTGTAGCCTGAAGCTGTCCTTGGGGGGTTGTTACCTCAAGCTGTTGGCCTATTTCTGTACAGTCACATGAAACCATTGCCAGTGCAATGTTCTGTTTCAAGCGCGGCGAATAGATAGCAGAGGTCACTTTACCCACGACAGCACCGTCTTTATGTATCGGCCAGAAAGTCGTATTTGAGCCTTTTAGGGGTGCGCCTGTGATCACTATGCCCACCTGTTTGCGGCTAACGCCAGTATCACGAATTTTCCGCAAGGCTTCTTTGCCGATGAAGTTGGCTTCCATATCCAGATTGATCAATCTGTCCATGCCGACTTCATATGGGTTTGTGTGAATATCCGCGTCTGCATGATAGGACAGCATGCCGCCCTCGATACGGCGGATGGTCGAGGTATGACCAGGCTTTAAGCCAAAAGGTTTGCCCACCGCCATAATCTTTTCCCACAGCTCATCGCCACGAGAGCCGTCTTGCAGGTAAATTTCGTAGCCCAATTCGCTTGACCAGCCTGTGCGTGAGACAATCAGTGTCATGCCGTCTAACTCCACCTCGCGAAGCCAGTAATAGCGCAAGTCCATAATGCTTTCGCCAAAAAGAGCCTGCATGATTGCGCCAGACTTGGGGCCTTGTAATTGTAAGGGCGATACATCTGGTTCAGTGATGGATACCTCTAGCCCTGAATGGACTGCAACACCTTGCGCCCATAGCAAAATATCGCTGTCCGCAAGCGAAATCCAAAAGCGATCCTCGGCCAATCGCAACAGAATCGGATCATTTAAGATACCGCCGTCTGCATTGGTGATCAGAATATATTTCGATTGCCCCACTGCCAGTTTTGACAGGT
>JAHDDM010000047.1:0-5490 GCA_020629355.1 Rhodospirillaceae bacterium | reverse complement strand
TCTGCATTGGTGATCAGAATATATTTCGATTGCCCCACTGCCAGTTTTGACAGGTCGCGCGGGGTGAGAAGCTGGACAAATTCTGCTGCATCTGGTCCAGTAATTTCGACTTGGCGTTCTACGGCAACATCACACAAAATGGCTTCGTTGACGAGATTCCAGAAATTCTGTTCAGGGTCACCAAAATCGCGCGGAATATACATGTGATTATAGACGGAGAAGGCTTTTGCGCCCCATCGTACTGTTGCGTCAAAATACGGAGATTTCCGAATCTGCGTGCCAAAGCCAAAATCGTCTGATTGCGCCATATATGCCCCCTATGTCCGTGAGATGAAACCGAAGTGTGAAATTCCTCTTAAAAGACTGTCAGCTTCTTTGTCAAGCGGTACATTGCCGCCGTGAATTGCTACTCAGACGCGCTTAAATCAAACTTTTCATTCGGGAAGTATTTTGCAAGGCGAATATCGGCGGTACGGGCATGGCCTTCCATCCCCTCAAGGCGAGAAATGCGCGCGGTGGCCTCGGCAACAGGTTTCGCACCCGCCCGAGTCGCCCGTTGCCAGGTCACGATTTTCATATATTTATGCACCGAAAGACCACCCGTATATTTCGCCGCACCTGAAGTGGGCAGAACATGATTCGTTCCCGAAGCCTTATCGCCAAAAGCCACCGTGGTTTCTTCGCCTAGGAACAGTGAACCGTAACACTGTAATCGTGCTTGCCACCAGTTCAGGTCTTCTGCCTGTACGGTTAAATGCTCTGGTGCATAATTATCGGCCGTCGCTGCCATTTCCTCGCGATCTGCGCACACAATAACCTCGGCATAATCACGCCATGCCGCCTCAGCATTGTTGCGGTTCAGCTCTGGCAGGTCTGCGATTAAGGCTGGCACAATCTCAAGGACTTTCTCTGCCAGAGCGATATTATCTGTCACGAGCCAGACAGGAGAATTATAGCCATGCTCTGCCTGTCCCACCAGATCCGCTGCGACAATATTGGCATCCGCGGTATGATCAGCCAGAATCAGGCTATCGGTAGGGCCTGCAAACATATCAATACCCACCCGTCCGAACAGAATACGTTTGGCTTCAGCAACAAATTGATTGCCAGGCCCTACCAGAATATCGGCCTTTGGCAAACCGAACAGCCCAAAAGCCATTGCTGCCACGCCTTGCACACCACCCAAAGCAAGGATGGTATCCGCGCCGCAAATATGCGCGGCATAGATAATTGCAGGCGCAATGCCTACATCGGGGCGGGGTGGTGAAGCGGCAATGATGTTGGCACAGCCTGCGACTTTTGCGGTGGTCACGGTCATAATCGCTGAGGCAATATGGCTATACCGTCCACCAGGGATGTAACAGCCTGCGGTGCGTACGGGGATGCTTTTTTGCCCCGCGACAAGTCCAGAGATTACTTCTATTTCGACATCCTGCATGGTGGTCATTTGTGCTTCGGCAAAGCGGCGGACATTATCATGGGCAAATTGAATATCCTGCTTGAGCTTTTCTGGCACGAGGGCGGATGCTGCGGTAATTTCAGCTTCGCTTAAAATCAGATTGCCATGGTAACGATCAAATTTTGCGGCATATTCCCGCGCTGCCGTATCGCCGCGCGATTCGATATCATCAAGTATGTCTTGCACTGTGGCGCGAACATCATCGTTATCGGTTTGCGCGGTTTTTAGGGCTTTTTTGAGGTATTGTTGTACCATAAATTGCCTCTTCTATTTCTTTTTACGAGGCTGCCATCGTCTCGCCATTCTGCCGACCATCATCTGTAATTGAAGAATATTGATCTCAGGCGAGAAAACCTCGCCATACCAGTTTTTTACCTCTTCATGGCTTGGATGTTTGGGATCAGACATGGCCTCAAGAAAAGCGTAGTAACCTGGAAAGCCGCCAATGTCCTCTGGTGGGCAGGCGCCACTGCCTTTAATCAGTTTAGGATATACTGTATCATCTTCCGCAGTAGTTGACGCTCCGATTGTAATATAGTGTGTCCAGTCATCGCCAAAGTCATAAATATAGATTATGGGGCTGCCGCGAGCATGCGCTATGGCATCCGCAAGAGTTCCTTTATGTACAGAGAGGTCGGTGTCCTCAATGGACATATCTTCTTCTGTCCAACGAGCGTCTCTGGCTTCGAAGCTGTAGAGATGGGAATTTTCCCACCCCATGGCGTTTTGTAGGGTCAGATGCAGACGATCAAGTTTCAGTCCAACAGGCACAAGCAGAGTGCGAGAGACTTCAGGAACACCCTGTAGGGTAACGGTAATTTCGACAATATCCATGGGTCAAAGGTAACGATGGAGAAAACAGCTGTCAAACAGTTTCAGAACAATACCCGCACCAGACCTAAAGAGAGTATTGGAAAAGCCACAAGCAAGGCGATACGGATAATGTCTGAGACCACAAAGGGCAAAATCCCACGGTAGGTTTCCGCCATCGAGACATTCTTCGCCATAGCGTTAATGACAAAAAGATTCAATCCGATAGGGGGCGTGATCAAGCCGACTTCTGCTGACATCAGCACCAGAATCCCGAACCAGATTCCGACCTCTGCTGGTGGAATCCCGAAATCGAGACCCGTGATGATGGGGACGAAAATCGGCACGGTAAGAAAAATCATTGCCAGCGAATCCATCACTGTTCCCAGCACGAGGTACAGCAACAGCATGGCACTGAGTATCAGCCATGGGCTAATATCCGCATCGAGGAAATATCCCGCGAGCGTTTGCGGCACAAGAGCTGAGGACAGGAAAGCGTTATAGATACCCGCACTGAGGATAATAAAGAAAATCATTGCCGAGGTCTGTGTTGCCCCAAGCAAGGATTCTTGGGTGGCTTGCCAAGATAATTGGCCTTTCAGACGGGCGATAATGGCGGTGGCGGCGACTCCAACGGCGGCGGCGGCGGTGGGTGAGAATGCGCCAGTATAAATCCCGCCGATCACGAGCAGGAACACCAACAGTACTGGCACAGCAGGGATGAGTTTCCTGAAACGCTCACCATAGGGTTGTCGTGGTCTTTCAGTACCAGCCTCAGGTGCGATTCGCGTGACAATCCCAACACAGAGCATATAGCCCAGCATTGCAAGAACCCCAGGGATAAAGGCGGCGGTGAAGAGCTTCTCGATATTTTCTTCTGCCAGAATCGCATAAATGACCAGCACCACCGAAGGCGGGATGAGAATCCCCAATGTTCCTCCTGCTGCCAAGACTCCAGTGGCTAAAGAGCCAGAGTAGCCTGCCCGTTGTAGTTCTGGCAGAGCTACTTTACCCATTGCAGAGGCGGTGGCCAAAGACGAGCCACATATCGCGCCAAAGCCTGCTGATGCGCCGATAGCTGCCATGGCCAGCCCTCCCTTGCGGTGCCCAAGCCAGGATTCGGCAGCCTGAAACAAGGTTTTACTCATGCCGCCACGGCTGGCAAATTCACTCATCAGCAGAAACAAAGGAATGATCGACAGGGAATAGTTCGTCAATGTCCCGAAAGTGAAGGACTTCAGAATCGAATCTATCATGCGGGTATTGCCGGTCACAAGATATAGCCCGCCTAGTCCGACAATGAACATGGCTGCCGCGAGAGGAATCCGCAATGCAATCAGCAGCAGCAATACTGGAAAACTGGCAAGGCCAATCTGAAAATCAGTCATACTTGGGATATTCCAATAGCCATTATATATGGAAAAATTGACGAAGACTACGGATACAGCAAAACAGAGCCGTGATAAACAGAACCACAATACAGGCTTCTGCCACCAGATACAAAGGCCACAATGGGATACCCAGCACTTGCGATTCCAGTGTGCTACGCAATCGGTCTGTAATACTGGTAAAGTCGCCCTGCCAGAGCAGTTCTGGCAGGGTTTCTTGATTCTTGCGGGTTTTTTTGAAAATCAGCCCCCATTGCCGTGTCATGATCAGATAGGCGAAGACTGTTAGGGCAATGTCGCCCAAGACATTCAGGAACAGATTGGTTTGCCTGCTGAAGCGCGACTTCAGAAGGTCAATCCTGATATGCCCACCTTTCAGCATCACCAAAGGCAGCACGGCAAATAGGGCAAAACCCACCCCGTACTGTACCAGCTCCTCTTCGCCTAGAATCGGGCGGATGAATGCCCAACTGTCCGAAGTGCCTAAAGTGCTGTCCAATAAACGCCGTATCAGTTTCAGCGCAATGCTCAGGCAGGTGATAACTGTGGCAACAAGCAAGCCCAAACCGCCAAGCACCGCAAGAGCGCGGGCGAATTTCTCGATGATATTTTCTATATGCTGAAAAGTGATCACACTATTGGTTTTCTTGCATCAGCTGTCTTGCCCGCGCAATGGTTGCAGCACCGTCAAAGCCAGCCTTTTCAGCGTTGTCTATCCAACGGTCATACACTGGCTTCGATGCGGTGATCCAACGTTCGACCTCCGCATCGTCAAGGACAATGATATTGTTGCTTGCGGCGGCTTTTCGGCTTGTTGCGTCGGTGGTTTTGACCATCTCGCTTGCGGTTATGGCTAACGTTTTTCCTGTTTCGGCATCCAGAATTGCCCTAAGGTCATCGGGCAGGTCATCATAGACCTCCTGGTTCATCGCAAGTACAAAAATCGCCGTATACAGGACATGACCATCGCTCATTTCAGTGTGATTATGCACCATTTCAGCCAATTTGATCGAAGGCACAATTTCCCAAGGTACAGCAGCGCCCTTGATCACGCCTTTCGAGATATTCTCGGGAATTTTCGGCAAGGGCATCCCAACAGGAGACGCGCCAAGTTCACCCAATAAATCCGTCACCAAGCGGGTTGGGCCGCGAATCTCCATGCCTTTCAGGTCTTCTAATCGCGTAATGGGTTCTTGAGTGTGAATGACCCCAGGGCCATGCACCCAACCTGTTAAGACCTTAACCTCGTCAAAATCGCTCTGTTGCAGATCACTTTCGATCAAGTCCCAATAGGCCTTCGAGGCCGCCATTGGGTCTGTAATCATAAAGGGCAATTCAAAGACCTCGGCTTGTGGAAAACGTCCTGCGGTATAGCCTGGTAAGGTCAAGATAATATCCACCGCACCATCCACTGCCTGATCATACAGATCACTTGGGCGGCCACCCAACGACATGCTGCTGAACAGCTCAAGCTTGAGACGTCCGTCACTCGCTTGCGCCAACCGTTCTGCCAAAGGCTTCAAAAACAGACTATGCCAATTCGATGTTGGCGACATAAAATGATGCACGCGCAATGTTACCTCTTGCGCTTGGGCATAACCACTGATCATCAAAACGGTTATGCCTATCAGGCCATATTTGTACAATGATGTGATCATCGGTCTATCCTTATTGTTAAAACTGTGATTGTCTTTAATACTAAAGAACAGTTTAGGTAAATGGAAGGTATTTAGATTTTTTTTAAGGCTTTATCGCTCACGCCTGTCGGCCTTACGGTCTGGGCTCCGCGAGGGGCGCATGCGCACCGCTTTATTTTCCCTGTCGCGGTAAAAC
>JAHDDM010000046.1 GCA_020629355.1 Rhodospirillaceae bacterium | reverse complement strand
TTACTGTCATTATTAGATAATCAGGAATAGTTGTTACAAAAACTAAGATAACATAACCCCATATTCTGCCGCGAGGTCTCTCAAGCGTTGATCACGAATGGCTAAGCGAATCTCCTGCATCAAACGCACCATAAATCGCACATTGTGCTGGCTGATCAACGTCATTGCCAATACTTCTTTGGTTTTCAAAAGATGATGCAGATACCCGCGACTATAGCCCTCATGGCAGGTCGCGCAATCACATGTTTCATCGATGGGCGTGCGGTCATGGACATGATGCGCATTGCGCAAATTTAATCGCTTACCCTTCATCAACGCACCGCCATGCCGTGCCATTCGAGTCGGCGCAACGCAATCAAAGGTATCCATCCCTAACGCCACGCCACGGAAAATGTCCTCTACCCCGCCGATACCCAACAGATGAATCGGACGCGGATGCGCTGTTCCAAGGTGGGACATGGTGATCGCCATGACATCGTACATTTCTTCTGTTGAGCCACCCAAACAACCGCCGATAGCCGTGCCAAAAAACGGTTGATTAGCAACAAACTCTGCGCTGATTTTGCGCATATGCGGATAGACTCCGCCTTGGACAATACCATACAGGGATTGCGGACCAGCACTGCCGATTACATCATCGTCCTGGAATGCCTGCAAAGAGCGCACTGCCCAGCGGTGGCTACGTTCCATGGCATCAAAGGTCTGTTGTTCAGGAATATGGTACGGAGTGCATTCATCCAGCACCAGAATCAAGTCCGCACCAAGCTGCCTTTGTACCTGAATGGCCTTTTCGGGTGTCAATTCCACCGAACTGCCATCGACATAAGAACGAAATTTTGCGCCTTCCTCGGTGATGCCGTGTAGCATATTGCCGCGTCCAGCAGTGCGGCGGCCTTTAATTTCATCGGCGACCGAACCATGGCCGAGCGAAAAAATCTGAAATCCACCGCTATCAGTCAACATCGGGCCGCGCCAACGGCTAAATTCCTGCAAGCCGCCGTGTTTTGCCACAGTCTCTGCGCCAGGTTGCAACATCAGATGGTAGGTGTTCGACAGGATAATATCCGCACCAGTGGCACGAATCGCGCTGATGGGCATGGCTTTCAGATTCGCCTTGGTGGCACAGAAAATAAAATTCGGCGTGGGAATATCGCCGTGCGGTGTGCTGATCACTCCTGAACGTGCAGCGGTATCTTGATTGCTTGAATGAATCTGAAAATCAAAACCAGTATAGTGCATCAAAATGTCTTATGATCAGCAGGTAAACAGTGTCTTGCCAGATACATAAATGGCGTGTCCAGCAGTGCAATGACGAGTCTCAGGCCGTAAGTGCCTAGAATAAAGACCCAAATCAGCGCATCCCAAGGCACGGGATCGTGGGCAAAGACCACAAAGGCCAGAGTGGAAAAAAGGATATTGTCCAGCAGGCCGCTCAGAGCTGTAGAGATATTATTCCGTAGCCAGAGCATCTTGCCATCAGTGGCCTTGCGGATTTTAGCAAAGAGCCAAACATCCAGAAATTGACTGAACAGATAGGCGATAATGGATGCGCCTAAAATAGCGGGATACGGCGTGAACAAAGCCGCAATATGATCATGCGTACCTAAAGCCCAACCGAAATCCTCGCCAGCCTGTTCTGGTGTTAAGGGCGCATAGCCTACGGTCAACAGCATAATACAAAGCCAAAAGATACTGGCGGCGAAACCAATCATCACCCCGCGTCTGGCGGCGCGGGTGCCAAAATATTCGTTCAGAATATCGGTGGCCAGATAGCTTGAGGAAAACAGCACCGTGCCTAAAGCCACGGGTTCAAGATAGAAGCCGAATTGGACGATTTTTTGGACTTGAATATTCGCGGCAATAATCGCCAGCGCAATAAAGACATACAGACCTGCCGCGCCAAAGAAGCGCAACATGATCAACAGGCCACCAAAAGCCAACAGAATCATCAAGGGCAAGACAGCATCTGGCGAAAGTGATTGCAACAAGGCAATCAAGGCATCGAACATCTTCGGCCTCTTGGCAAGATTATTAACGTGCGTATTGTTTTATGCTACAGCAGCTTTTGCGCGTACAACTCGTTTCTTTAGCGACAGAGCCAAAGGGGTCAATTTTGCGTTGGATGTTTTCAGCAACCAGTTGTCTAGCCCGCCATTGACCTCAAGAGTACGCAAGGCCTGAGTACAGGTGCGCAAGTGAAACTTCTGTTTCAGAACCTCGCTATACACAGTAACTCGTTGCAGGTTGGGGTAAAACCGCCGCCGTGTACGGTTGACCGCATGACTAACATTGTTGCCTGTAGCAACAGATTTTCCAGTAAGTGCACAACGTTTTGACATGATGTCTCCAAAGCAGAAAGTTTCCGAAGCGTTATTACGCAATATTGCGCCTTGGGTCAAGAAATTATACAATCCCGTTTATGAATAAAATTAACAACCTCGGCACCTATCCCTTTGAGCGTCTACGCCAGCTTTTGCACGGTATCCCTTGTGATCACGAAGCATTTGATCTCACGATAGGCGAACCGAAGGTTGCACCACCTGATTTTGTTGCCGAAATTATCGCCAGGAATGATCAGGACTGGAATCGGTATCCGCCGATTATCGGTACAGCAGAATTACGCGAGACTATACATGACTGGCTCTGCCGCCGATTCTCTCTGTCGTCAAGCGGTACAGAATTTGATGTTGATCCCACCTGTGGCTCGCGTGAGGGATTATTCCTGCTGGCTATGCTGACGCGCTTTCGCGCCAAGAATGCGCGGAATTTGATTGCCATGCCAAACCCTGGCTATGCTGTCTATGCAGGTTCAGCGCGTATTGCTGGCGCGGAAATTCTGGCATTGGATACCGTAGCGGGTGCATTTCCAACACCAGATATGCTGGATGCAAAAAGTTTGGCGGATTTGCGTCTGGTGTATCTGTGTAGCCCCGATAATCCTTCGGGGAATATTGTACCAGAGGCCACGATTCGCGCCTGGATCATGGCCGCACGGCAACATGATTTTATTGTTGCAGGTGATGAATGCTATTCGGAACTGTATGCAAATACTCCACCGCAAGGGGTGCTGAGTATTGCCGCCGCAACAGGGTCTTTTGATCAGGTTATCTGCCTGAATTCACTATCGAAGCGCTCTAGCTGTGCTGGTTTGCGCTCTGGTCTGTTGGCAGGAGACCCTAAAATTATCGCCATGATTCGCCAGATAAAAAGTTATGCGGGGAATCGGATGCCTCTGGCGCTGCAAAAGGCTTCTATCGCGCTCTGGCAAGACGAGGCGCATGTCGCGGTGATTCGAGCGCATTATCAGAATAATTACGCACTGGTGCAAAAACTGTTTGGTGATCTTCAGGGTTTTTGCCCTATTCAAGGCGGGATGTTCTTATGGTTGCGGGTTGAAGATGACCTTGAAGCCGCAAAGCTCTTCTGGCGTGAAGGCGGCTTGCGGGTATTGCCAGGGCGGTATCTTTGCGAACCAGACCAGATAGCCCCAGGCAAAAATCACGTCCGTGTGGCTTTGGTGCATGATCACGAAACTCTTATGCCGCCCTTGGAAACCTTGCGCCGTCTTGTGGCGTGATATAGCCTACTCGGATAATTCAATCAAAATTAAACGAACAGGCTGTATTCTACGCAATATACCTATTCCGAGATTTAAGGATCAATGGATTCCTGATCAAGTCAGGGATGACGGAACAAAACATTGCTGAAATATAGCCAGTCTCACATAAATTGATTATGTGAAACTGGCTATAACACTGATTGACCTTGAGCAGTCTGCCGCGTATTCTGCGCATATTCTGTTTGCCACCTGATTGTACCATTCATGCCTAAAGCCAAAAAAGCCACTCAAAAATCTGCCTCGTCCAGCAGCGATATCGAAAAAATCCTGATTGTTTTGGCGAAAGGGTTTTGGCGCGGTGTTGTGCCTTTTATGCTGTTGTGCCTCGCGGCATTGTGCTGCGCGGCTCTATTGGATTTTGATCCTACAGACCCGTCTTGGAACACAGTAACCAGTAATAATACCGTCAAGAATATCACTGGACAATACGGCGCTATATTTGCTGATCTTGCTTTTCAATTTTTCGGGATGGGCAGCTATGTTCTGCCTTTGATCATTACCCTGTGGGGGATTGCACGAATGCGCGCCGCGCCGCCTGTTCTGAGTGCATTGCATTTCCCAAGTCTGTTACTTTCCTGTATCGCGATTATCATTGCCAGTATCAGCAGTATGGTGGTGGCTTCAAGCCTTATCGGTTATTTCTATCCTGAAACGCTGAATGCAGGGATGGCTGGCGTGCGGATTCAAGCTTTGCTTCAGACCTATCTAGGCACAGAGTGGACATGGGCTGCCATGAGTCTGTTGGCAATTTTCGGCGCTTTCACGTTATTTGCTGCCGCGAGATTGCCACTGAAAGATTACGGAACAGCCGCCTACGGAGTCGGCATTGGCTTAAAAACACTTTTATGGAAAGTCGCTTTAGCCTTACGTTATAGCGTGGTGATGCTGTGGATTTTTGTCCGTTGGATTCACACATCCCGTCCACGCCGTCCAAAGCCCTCTGTTCGTTCTGAACCGCCACAACCAGAACCGCAACCAGAAAGACCCGTGATCGGTACAGGAAGCCGAATAGCGCCAAGTCTTGGCGAGGCGGCATTGGGTGCAGATACAGGGTTGCAAGCACAGCCACAACCACATTCAGCAGCGGTGGCAGAAATGCCAAAAGCTGTTGCTTCAACCGTCTCTGCACCAAAACCTGCCGTCCGCCATGGCAATAGTTACGAGGACTTTCAACTACCTACCCTTGATCTGTTGAATGATCCGCCGCCGCCCGTGGTCGAGGGCACCGATTCGCACGAGAAATTACAACATAACGCCAAACGACTGGAAGAAGTTCTGGGTGATTTTGGTATTCGTGGCGAAATTCAGCGTATCAAGCCAGGCCCTGTGGTCACGATGTATGAACTGGAACCCGCGCCAGGGATAAAGACCTCGAAGATTATCAATCTTGCGGATGATATTGCGCGTAATATGCGGGCGTTATCGGTGCGGATTGCCACCATTGCAGGCCATTCCGAATTGGGTGTTGAATTGCCGAATGACCGCCGCGAGATGGTCAATATGAAAGAAATTCTTGCATCGCAAGCCTATCAACAGCATCAAGCAAAACTGCCGATGATTCTCGGTAAGATGATTGATGGCACGCCGCTTATCGTTGATCTTGCCACGATGCCGCATCTGTTGATTGCTGGGACAACGGGATCGGGAAAATCGGTTGGGCTGAATGTTATGCTGCTGTCGATTCTGTATCGGCTGAGTCCTGATCAATGTCGTGTCATTATGATTGACCCGAAAATGCTGGAATTTAGCGTTTATGACGGGATTCCGCATCTGTTGACTCCAGTGGTGACTGAGCCAAAACAGGCCGTGGTTGCGTTGAAATGGACGGTACGCGAGATGGAGAACCGTTATCGTTTGATGTCTCGTGTTGGGGTGCGGAATATTGACGGCTACAATGCGCGGGTTGCAGAGGCTGTCAGCAAAGGCGAGACCCTAAGCCGTAAAGTCCAGACGGGTGTCGATGCGGAAACTGGCGAGGCGATTTTTGACACTGAGGAACTGCCTACTGAACCTTTCCCGTTGATTGTTGTTGTCGTTGACGAAATGGCGGATTTAATGATTGTGGCTGGTAAAGATATTGAGGCCTCGATTCAGCGTCTGGCGCAAATGGCGCGAGCGGCAGGTATCCATCTGATCATGGCGACACAGCGGCCTTCGGTGGATGTGATTACGGGAACAATCAAGGCCAACTTCCCAACCCGTATCAGCTATCGCGTGACCTCGAAGATTGATAGCCGCACCATCATTGGCGAACAGGGTGCAGAGCAACTTTTGGGCAAAGGCGATTTACTGTTGATGCAGGCCGCAGGGAACTTGACACGGGTACATGCGCCCTTTGTACAGGATGATGAAGTCGAGAAAATCTGTAATTGGCTACGCGCGCAACGTCCGCCGAATTACCTCGAAGACGTCACCGATGAAGGTGCGGTGAACGCGGATTTAGGAGATGTTGCGGCGGCGATGTTCGAGACCAGCGAAGACGGTGACGAAAGTCTGTATGATCAGGCGGTTGCGGTGGTGGCCAGACACCAGAAGGCCAGTACAAGCTTTGTACAACGCCAGCTTCGTATCGGCTATAATCGCGCGGCAGACTTGATTGACCAGATGGAACAGCAGGGTGTGATCAGTGCCGCGAACCACACCAATAAACGCGAAGTCCTGATCAAGAGTTTTGAAGAATGAGAAACCTTTTCCTATTGATCATGTTCTTATGCACAACCTCTGCCCATGCACAGCAGCCGTTGGACTTGAGCACCCAAGACCTGAGACTGATTCAACAAATTGATGCCCGCATCAATACTCAGGAGACCATGCAATCGCGCTTTGTGCAACTTGATGGGCTTGGCGGTTTCCTCGAAGGGACCGTCTCCTGGCGTAGACCGGACCAGGCGCGTTTCGAGTACGATCCGCCTTCGCCTTTGTTGCTCATTGCTTCTGGCACGTTCTTTATCGAGGTTGACCGCGAGCTAGAACAGGTCACATACTATCCACAGGTCGATAGTATCGCGAGCTATCTGCTGGCTAAGGATATGTTGCAAAACCCGAAACTGGCCATTTCAGACCTTGATGTCGAACTGGACATGATTCACATCAGCGTCTTTGAACGATCCGAGCCTGAGAATGGCGTGATTATGCTCAGCTTTAATGCTGATACCTTGGATTTACAGCGTTGGACGATTCTGAACCCTGATGGGACAAGCACCACGGTTCGTTTGGTCAATCCACAATACAATATACCTTTAGAAGAAAAAATCTTCCACTTCCGCAAACCCAAGGAATGGGAGCCAGAGCGCTAAGAAACCCACATGCAACCAACCTCCCCCTGAGTAGGTGTCCAATTTTATGACCGAATACGTTGATTTTGGTAACGAAGACATTCCAAAGCAGGACAAAGCCGCCAAGGTGCGCGGTGTGTTCAGCTCTGTCGCCAGCAAGTATGACTTGATGAACGACTTGATGTCCTTAGGCGTACATAGGCTCTGGAAACAGCGTTTGATTGCTTTGATAGAGCCCAAACCACACCAGCATCTGATCGATGTTGCAGGCGGTACAGGCGATATTGCGCGGTTGTTTTTAGCCCGTGGCGGCGGGGCAGTAACGCTTTGTGACTTGACCCCTGCGATGTTAGAAGAAGGCCGTCGCCGCCTACTGGATCAAGGCTATAGCCAGAATCTGCATTGGGTTTGTGGCGCGGCGGAAACTCTGCCCTTTATGGACTGTAGCTATCATTGCTACAGCATCTCGTTTGGTTTGCGCAATGTCACCGAACGTATGCAAGCCCTATCTGAAGCCTATCGCGTCTTACGTCCGGGGGGCAAGTTTTTCTGTCTGGAATTTTCGCCGCAAGTTTTACCAGCCCTGCAAAAAATGTATGATCTGTATTCTGATGCCTTGTTACCTAAGTTAGGCCAATGGATTGCTGGAGATGCGGACTCCTACCGTTATCTTGTCGAGTCAATCAGGCGATTCCGCGACCCAAGTGGACTATGTGATGACCTTGCGTCTGTAGGGTTCGCGCGTGTGAAGATGACGGCGTTAAGCGGCGGGATTGTTTACATCCATCAAGGTTTCAAGCCATGAGGCTGGAATTTATCCGCCAGACCCTACAGGATGCCAGTGCAACGATTTTAGGCTACTATCGAAGCAATCTGAGCATTGCGCATAAGGCCGATGCGTCCCCCGTCACCATTGCCGATACAGAAACCGAAGCGCAAATTCGCCGCGCGATTATGGCGCAGTTCCCAAACGATGCGATATATGGCGAAGAAGGCGGCATGACAGAGGGGGCAGAAGGGGTTTGGATTATTGATCCCATCGATGGAACAAAAAGTTTTCTCGCACAGAATCCTCTGTTTGGGTCTCTGTTGGGTTATCAATCCAAAGGCCGCATGGTTGCAGGCGGTGTTGCTCTGCCAGCCTTGGGTGAAATCTGGTTAGCAGCAGATAATCAGCC
>JAHDDM010000045.1 GCA_020629355.1 Rhodospirillaceae bacterium | reverse complement strand
TGATTGATCGTGCGCAGACATATTTGCAAAATCAGGCGGCGAAGGTTCAGGCGCGGATGGATGATTTCCGCATTGCGGATGATTTGCGCGCGTTTGATTATCTGAGTGATGAGATGGTCTTGGCTTTGGGTCAGAATCATATTCGGACTCTGGAGGACTTTGCCGAATTGGATACTTTCGAGTTGATTGACGAGGATGAAGGATTCTTCAAGCATTTATCGCCGCGTCAGGACGAGATGGAAGTGATTATTCTTCAGGCGCGGATTGCTTTAGGCTGGATTGAGCCGCCAGAAGAGATTGCTGAGGAATCTGAGACCGAAGAAGCCCCAGAAGCTGAGGTTTCTGAGGCCTATGCAGCTGCTGAAGCTCTGTTTCAGGATCAGTCAAGTTAAGGTGAATATGACGGTTTGCGGGCTTACGGGCAGGGAATTTCTTGATTCTCAGCTGATACGCCTTGTCCATAGTAAAACCTATGGCTGGTGTGTCGATGCCAAGGGTGACTTGCCGGGTCGGGCCTGTTGGATTTTGCCTTCAGCGGTGGAGATTATGGCGCGTGCGGAATCGGTACTGTCTACTGATCCAGAGGCTTTGATAGCGATGCTTGATCGTTATCTGCTGGAACATATTCAGCAGACGCTAAGCCGTGTTCGGCGCGCTGGAGCGTTCTGTATCGGCGGTGATCGTATTAAGCAATGGTTGGGACAGAATCCGGAACAGATGGATTGCGTATTTCTCTTGCGGGCTTATGATGGTGGTTCTGTAAAGCTTTGGTCATTTTTACAGGCACGGGGGCGTATGGCGGATGATGCGTCTTTGAGTCTGTCAGAGTTAGGCGCGGTTTTTGAGCGTGTCTCTTTGGGGAGTGTTTTGGTCTCGAATGACGGATTTTGCCAAATTTTACGGAATGAATGTGCCAAGTTGGCACTGTTGCGCGCCACGTGAAGAGATGGTTGTCGAGTGATTCTGTAAAGGCGATATTTTTTGGGCGTTTTCGGTAGATTCTATGCTAGAAGGGGGCATATGATCTGATGGGGTATAATAGCCTTAAATAGAGATGATTCGGAATTTGCCCTGTTCGGGGCGTACAAAACCATAGATGATTTGAAGAAGAGCATTGCATGTCTGCTGATAAACCTACTCCTCCTACTCCGAGCAGCCCCGCGAAACGCACCCTTTCGCTCAAGAGTAATGCCGAAGGGTCTACCCCCAAGACGAGTATGGCGCGGGCGCGAGGGCGTTCCAACGTTGCTATTGAGGTCAAGCGTAGCCGTACTCGTGGCGGCGAATCGTCATTGGCGAATCGCCATACTTTGGGTCAGTCGATTTCGCGGAATTTAGGCCAGTCCTTGTCGAACCGTCAGGCGGCGAAACCTGCCGAGCAGACCGAGCAGCCAAAACAGGGCGCGGTAAAGGATCAGGAGGCGCAACGTCTCAAGGCAGAGCGTGCGCGGGCGATGCTTCAGGAGATTAAATCTCAGAAGACAAAAGACGCGGCTTTTGCAGAAGAACTTGAGGAGGCACGCCGCCACCGCGAGGAGCAGGAGCGCGTGATCGAAGAGGAACGCGCACAGATTAAAGAGGAAATGACCGCGCTTGAGGCCGCACAACAGGCGGCGAAGGAGCGGGATGCAGAGGCAAAGAAAGCCGCAGAAGACGCCGCTGCCGCTGCTGCTAGTGCACATGCAGACTCTACGGAATCACCTGTACGTTCGGCAAAGCCAGCAGCATCTGCACCACGGCTTCGCGAGCCTGCTGAAGACAAGGCATCTGCCAAGGTTGCCCGCGAAAAGAAACCTCGTGCTGCTCGTGGTGATGAAGGCCGTCGTCGTCAAGGCAAATTGACCATATCTCAAGCTCTAAGTGCTGATGGTGAACCGTTCAATCGTGGCCGTTCGGTGGCGGCATTGAAACGCCAGCGCGACAAGGAACGTGCGCGGGCGCAAATGCAGCGTGATCGTAACGAAATGGTTGTCCGCGAGGTGAAATTGCCGGAAACCATTAGTGTTGGTGATTTGGCAAACCGCATGGCTGTGCGCGGCGCGGATGTGATTAAGCATCTGTTCCAGAATGGTTATGTAATGAAATTAACCGATATTCTGGATGCTGATACGGCGGAATTGACGGTGCAGGAATTTGGCCATACCGTGCGCCGTGTTTCAGAAAGCGATATTGAAGCGGAACTGTTCGAGGAAACAAAGAGCAATCTGCCATCAACACCCCGCTCGCCTGTGGTGACGGTGATGGGGCATGTTGATCATGGCAAAACGACTTTGTTGGATACTTTGCGTAAAGCACGGGTTGCAGCAGGGGAAGCTGGCGGCATTACACAGCATGTTGCGGCCTACCGTGTCCAGGTCAATGAACAGGCCACGGTGACATTCCTTGATACGCCTGGTCACGAGGCTTTTTCCGCAATGCGTAGCCGTGGTGCGCAGGCCACGGATATTGTGGTGTTGGTGGTGGCTGCAAATGATGGTGTTTTACCACAAACTGTCGAGGCGATTAACCATGCTCAAGCCGCAGGCGTGCCGATTATTGTTGCGATCAACAAATGCGATTTACCCGCAGCAGACCCGCAGCGCGTACGCAACGAACTATTAAGTCACGAAGTGATCGGCGAGGAAAATGGCGGCGAGACCTTGATGGTGGAAATTTCGGCACTCAATGGCGATGGTCTGGATAATCTTTTGGATGCGATTCTTTTGCAGGCAGAACTGCTGGAATTAACTGCGGTTGCCGAAGGCTCTGCCAAGGGTGTGGTCATTGAGGCGCGGCAAGAAAAAGGCCGTGGGGTTGTGGCAACAATTCTGGTGCAGTCTGGTCAACTGCAAAAAGGTGATATTTTTGTGGCAGGTCACGAATGGGGCCGCATCAAAATGCAGTATGATGATCAAGGCAAGATGTTGAAATCCGCTGGACCATCGACTCCAGTAGAAATTCAAGGCTTGCAAGGTGTTGTTGGTGCTGGCGATGAACTGGTGGTGGTTTCCGAGGAGTCGCGGGCACGGGATGTTGCGGAATATCGCCAACGTAAAATGAACGATGCCCGATTAGCGTCACTCAGCCGGAATTCTGTTGACCAGATGTTCCAGAATATCTCAAGCAAAAAATCCAGTGAACTGAATCTGGTCTTGCGTACGGATGTTTTGGGTTCACAAGAAGCCATTGTGCAGGCGTTGCATAAGATCAGTACAGATGAAATTACGGTGAAAGTGGTACATAGCGGTATCGGTGCGATTACAGAATCCGATGTGATGCTGGCAAAGTCTAGTGATGCACTGCTGATTGGCTTTAATGTTCGGGCGAATGCTCCGGCACGGGATATGGCGCGGCGTGATGGTCTGGCGATTCGTTACTTTGCGATTATTTACGAATTGATCGATGATGTTCGTGGTCTTGCGGAAGGTCTGCTTGCACCAGAAGAGCGCGAAGAATTTCTTGGTTATGCTGAGGTTCTCAAGGTCTTTAGCCTGTCGAAGGCGGGGAATGCCGCAGGTTGTGTTGTGACCGAAGGTTCGGTGCGCCGTGGTGCAGAGGTTCGCCTGTTGCGTGATGATGTTGTGATGCATCGGGGTAAACTGGCGCAGCTAAAGCGTTACAAGGATGATGTCACCGAGGTGCGTAGCGGTACAGAGTGCGGTGTGGCCTTTGAAAGCTATAATGACATTAAAGTTGGTGATAAGATTGAGTGCTTTAATGTTGTTGAAGAACGCCGTAGTCTGTAGCCTGAGGATGAAAGTATCCAAATGGTTCAGGTAAAGCATAAAGGACAGAAAACCCCTGGCAGACGGCAGTTAAGAGTCGCGGAAATACTCCGCCATAGTCTTGCTGGTCTGTTGCAATGTTTTCCCATGCAGCGCGGTGATCTTCGGATCGAGGTGATGATCACGGTGACGGCTGTTGCCATGTCGCCAGACTTGAAACATGCGCGGGTTTATGTCCGTGGTTTTCACCAGAAACCCTTACCCAAAGACTGGCTGCAACAGCTTCGTACCGCGCGGGGCAGTTTGCGTAGTCGATTGAATCTGGACTTGAAATATACACCGAACCTGCATTTTGTCGAGGACGAAAGTTTTACTTATGCGAATCGGATAGAATCCCTTATTGCCGAAGATCACGCGCGCCACGATCAAGTGGAATGATGATTGCCGAAGTGCAATTTGGACTGCTTATCACTGCTTACGGGGTCTATCTCGCAGGAATGATCACCCCAGGGCCGTCGATATTAAGCATTGTGCATACGGCACTTGAGGACGGCTATTGGGCGGGTATCAGTAAATCTGCTGGTGTCATGTGTGCCTCTGCCAGTTGGGGTATCTGTGCCAGTTTGGGTTTGATGACACTGCTCGATCAATATCCTGATATTCTGCATCTGATGTTTGTCATTGGTGGTGGTTATTTACTCTGGTTGGGATATAAGGCGGGATATGCCGCCTATTGGAATGATTTTCCAACGGCATCTTTGTCCTGTATCCGTAAAACGCCCGATTTTTTTCGCGCATTTCGTCAAGGAGTGGCGGTACATGCCACGAATCCCAAGGCAATGGCAGTTTGGACGACTGTTGCACTTTCGGGCGTGACCGCAGAAACATCATCTTATCAGATATGGCTGATCCTTGGCGGTTGTTTCCTGTTGGGGACAATGGTGTTGTTGATGTATGTCTCTATTTTTGCGCATCCTACGATTCGTGGTGCGGTACAGAAACGTTTCCGTCTCCTTTATGGTCTATCCAGTACGATATACATTGTGCTGGCGGGGAAACTCTTGCTTGAGCCGCTGTCCATGATAGGTTAGATAGGAGCGGGGGCCTGTAGCTCAGTTGGTTAGAGCGAACCGCTCATAACGGTTTGGTCGCGGGTTCAAATCCTGCCGGGCCCACCAGACTTTTTGTATTATGGTTCTTACAACCATGTCTGCATCATCATTACATCAGAATAACCTTGCCCGCGCTTTTGCCGCCAGCATCCCTGTGGCAGCGGCCTATATTCCCTTGGGTGCAGCCAAAGCCATTCTGATGATCAGTATTGGTCTGGACTGGTACTGGCCTTTGATCACGGCTATATTGGTCTATGCGGGGTCGTTGGAATTCCTGATTGTCAGTTATGTGGCCACAGGGATGTCTTTACCCATGGTGGCGTGGACGACTTTTCTGGTCAATTTTCGCCACCTGTTTTATGGCCTGTCCTACCCTTTGTGGCGGCATAAGCACCCTCTTGGCAAATTTTACGGTATGTTCGCTCTAACAGATGAAGCCTATGTCTTAACATCTTTGGGCAGGGGGCGTGACTTTGACGGCAAAACATTATTACTCTTGCAGATAATGATGCAGTTCTGGTGGTTTCTAGGTTCTTGTCTTGGAGTGCTTATCGGTCAAAACCTCCCCGATTCCTTTGGCGGGTTTGAATTTGCCATGACCGCGATGTTTGTGGTCTTGGCACTCGACAGTCTTTCGAAACAGCGTTCTGTGAAGACTTTGGCTCTTACGGCTGTCGCAATGGTGATAGCTTTTCTCAGCGAATTTTATGGCGCGGAAGATTCTTTCTTGCTCAGTGGCCTGTTGGCGTATTTTATCCTGCTCAGTGCGGATTTTCTGTGGCAGAAAAGGAATGTAGATGTTTGATGCCAGCATGGTTTGGGGCATTATCCTCACCAGCGTATTGGTGACGGTAGCCTTGCGCTTATTGCCTTTCAGCGCCATATCGTTCTTTAAGGACAATGCCTATCTGCAGTATCTAAGCCAGCATATGCCTGTTGGAGTAACATTGCTTCTGGTGGCCTTTACCTTCAAAGATGTCCGTTTTGATGTCGCGCCTTATGGCCTGCCTCTGATTATAGCGACTCTGTTATGTGTTGCGGCCTATTTGTTGTCGCAGCGGACTCTCTTGGCTATTGCTGTTGGTCTTGGCAGTCATCTATTGATGGTCAACAGCAGTATTCTGGACTTCATCCGATAGCTCTAGGTTGATTCTGCCGATATTTTCACCCGTTTGATAATCGATGATCTTCCAATAGCGGCGACCATCAGCAATATCCATGATATGCAGAAGCATATGGCCTTGATCGACGTGATAGTCAAGCAGCATTTGATTGTCCGTAAGGGTTACGGTATGTTCTATAGTATCGGTACTGCTGGTATTTTTATGGTGCAGACCCGTGCTGATGGTAAAAACAAGAAAACCGACCCCAAATACGATCAGTATTGCCATGAAGATGACCAGAAATTTCAAACTTTTCATGTGAAAATGCCTTTTTATGCCTTCGTTTAGCAGCAATACCCATACCGTGCAAGTTTCTGCTGAAGACAGTGGTATGCGCCTGGATCAATGGCTGGCACAAGCATTAGGGGTGAGTCGAAATAAAGTCCAGAAAGCGTTGCGTGATGGCCGCGTTTCTTGTGGTGGAGCGGCTGTTGAGAAAGCAAAGCATTCCGTTTTGGATCAAGAAATTTATGAAATTTGTTTAACCGAAGAAATTACGGGACGTGCCGAAGCACAACCTATGCCGTTGAATATTGTTTATGAAGACGAAGACCTTTTGGTGCTGGATAAACCAGCGGGGCTGGTGGTGCATCCTGGTGCGGGGAATCGTGATCAAACTTTGGTGAACGGTTTGCTTGCGCATTGCGGAACGGGAAAATTATCTGGTGCAAATGGTGCGGAACGTCCAGGGATTGTCCATCGTCTGGACAAGGACACGAGCGGTCTTTTGGTGGTGGCAAAGAATGACGCGGTGCATTTGGCCTTGCAGCAGCAATTTCAGAAGCGCACTATTCAAAGACGTTATTTGGCACTGGTTTGGGGTATGATTGCCCCGCCAGTAGGGCAGATTGAACGCGGCATTATGCGTCATCCGCGTCATCCGCAAAAGATGATGACAACAACAGGGCCCAAGGGGCGTTATGCCTTGACGCATTATCGCCTGATCAAGCACTATAGCGAAAATGCGACAGTGCCCTGTTCTTTGATCGAATGCCGCCTTGAGACAGGCCGAACCCATCAGATACGGGTACATTGTCTTGACTTGGGCCATCCATTGGTAGGCGACCCACTGTACGGCCGTAAACGCGGCGTGGGTAAAAGCCAGATGCGACAGCATTTGGTGACTTTTCCGCGTCAGGCCTTGCATGCGAAGACGTTAGGGTTTATGCACCCGATACAGCAGAAGGAAATGTTCTTCGAGGCGGAATTGCCCGAGGACTATGCGCATCTGTTGCAGTCTCTTGCTGATTTTTCATAATTTTGCCGCATTTTATGGTATACTCCACGCTGATATAAATCTTTCAGAGGAAACGATGACTAATCTAGTCAAATATAAAGAATCCTTTCATGCGCCCTCGACAGACTCCGAGTTGGGGACATACCTGCGCCATGCGCACAGCTTTCCAGTGCTGGAGTTTCAAGAAGAGCAGGACTTGGCGCGCCGTTATCTCGAAGAAGAAGATGTTGATGCCGCGCACCGTCTTGTGACGAGCCATTTACGTCTGGTGGCAAAGCTCGCCATGGGTTATCGCGGCTACGGTCTTCCAGTGATGGACTTGATTGCCGAGGGTAATGTTGGCCTGATGCAGGCGGTTAAGCGTTTTGATCCCGACAAAGGTTTTCGTCTTGCCACCTATGCCATGTGGTGGATTAAGGCCTCGATTCAGGAATATGTTTTGCGCTCGTGGTCTCTGGTGCGCCTTGGTACAACCAGTGCGCAGAAGCGGCTGTTTTTCAATCTCCGCCGTGTCAAGGATCAGCTTTTGAAAATTGACGGTAATGGTGCCACCGAGATGAGTCATCAAAATATGCTGGATGCGGCTGAAGAGCTTGGCGTGCGCACGGACGAGATTATCCAGATGGATGGGCGCTTGACCATGCGGGATTCATCGTTGAACACCCCCGTTTCGGACGAATCAGATAGTGCAGAATTGCAGGATTTTCTGGTCGATGAAAGCGAATCCCAAGAAGATACTTATATCGCCCAGGAGCAGGCACGTCTGCAAAACCGTCTGTTAGTTGCAGCCATGGAGCAGCTAAATGATCGGGAGCGCAGTATTATCGAGCGTCGACGTTTGCAGGATGATACCGATACGCTAGAGGTTCTGAGTCAGGAATTTGGTGTTTCTCGTGAGCGTATCCGCCAGATTGAAGCCCGTGCAATGGAAAAGCTGAAGAAATTCATGCTGGCCAGTGATGAGGGCATGGTTCTACAGGC
>JAHDDM010000044.1 GCA_020629355.1 Rhodospirillaceae bacterium | reverse complement strand
TATAGAAATAAGAAAAGGAATACATATGCTTGATGTTTACCTCGCGGGGGAAATTCATACGAATTGGCGCGAAGAGATTATTGCCGCCTGTGCAGGGCTACCGATTGCTTTCCATAGCCCAAATACCAATCATGCCGATTCTGATGATTGCGGTGTGGCTATCTTGGGACCTGAAGACAATAAATTCTGGCACGATCACAAGGCGGCAAAATTAAACGCCATTCGTATCCGCAAAGGTATTCAGGAAGCCGATATTGTCGTGGTCTGCTTTGGCGAGAAATACAAACAGTGGAATGCTGCCTTTGATGCGGGATACGCGGCGGCTTTGGATACGCCTATTATGGTGCTGCAACGCCCCGAACATCAACATGCGCTCAAGGAAATTGATGCTGCCGCATTGGTGGTTGCGGAAAAGCCAGAGCAGATTGCACAGGCACTGCATTACGTGCTGGATGGCACTTTACCCAAATAAAGCCAAGCTCTTTATGGATGATGGGACTTTTTCACTTGACTTTACCCCTTGATTAAGTGTTTTTCTCATCTGCACTCTGCTTCTTGGCAGTACATTAACAAATAAAGGCGCAAGCGCGCCAAGGATTGATTATGAAAATTGAAATTACCCGCGAAGATGCTTTACACCGCGATTTTACCGTAGAATTTTCTGCAGATGACTACAGCGCAAAGGTTGACGCGCGTTTGACAGAATTGATCCCTGAGGTAAACGTCCCTGGTTTCCGTCCAGGCAAAGTGCCTTTGCGGATTATGCGCCAACGTTTCGGCGAGCGTATTCACGGCGAATTGATTGAGAAATTAGTCGATGAGACAGTACGAGATTTAGTCGCTGAACATACCCTTAGCCCTGCCATGCAGCCAAAGCTTGAGATTCAGGATTTTGATCCCAAGAAAGGCTTGACGTTCACGGCGGCCTTTATTCTGGTGGGTGATATTGAACTGGTTGATTTGAAGACATTATCGCCAACCCGCTATGTGATCACGCCTGAAGACGAGAAAATTGCTGCCGCTCTTGAAGATGTTCGTAAAAACATGCGCACCAGCGCGCCGATCAAGCGCAAGCGCAAAGCAAAGCAGGGTGACTTGGTGGTCATTGATTTTGTTGGCAGTGTTGACGGCGAGAAATTTGACGGTGGTGCCGCCGAAGGCCATCGTCTTGAATTGGGTTCAAACCAGTTTATTCCAGGTTTTGAAGACCAGATAGTGGGCATGAATAAAGGGGATCAGGGCGATATTACGGTCACTTTCCCTGAGAATTACGGTCAAGCAGACCTTGCAGGGAAAGAAGCCGTTTTTGCGGTGACGGTGCAGGATATCCATGATTTTGTTTTGCCAGAATTGAACGATGCTCTGGCGCAACAGGTGGGTCTGGATGATCTTGCGGCATTGAAAGCCGCGATCAGTGGTCAGATGAGTCAAGATTACGCGCGTCTGAGCAATGATCAGCTTCGGCGTGATCTGTTTGATTTACTGGATGAAAAGCACGAAATTGCGATTGCAGATGAAATGCTGGATGCGGAATATACTCAGCTTGAAGGCGAATACAAAAAAGCCCGCGAGGCAGGTTCTCTGTCGCCAGTAGAAATGGCGCAATCTGAAGAAGAAGGTCTTGCAGACCTCCGCAAGATTGCAGAACGTCGTGTCCGTTTGGCATTGATTCTGGCGGAATTTGGCAAGAAGCTGAAGGTGGAATTGACCGAAGACGACTTGCGCACGCAACTGACCGAAGAAGCCCGTGAATTCCGTGGTTACGAGCAGCAATTTATCGAGCATGTTCAAAAGAATCAGGAGGCAATGCAACAGCTTCAGTCCCGCGCCCATGAAAGTGCGATGGTGCGTGTTATGCTCGAGATGATCAAGCCAGAGGACAAAGAGGTGAGCCTGAACGAGTTTGAAGCCATGCAAGCCGATCAGGATAAGGCGACAAGCACAGCCAAGGCAAAGCCAGCAGCCAAGAAAAAGCCAGCAGCGAAAAAAGCCGCCGCCAAAAAAGAGCCAGCCAAGAAAGCTCCAGCGAAAAAAGCACCTGCCAAGAAGAAAACCACCAAGGCTGCTGAATAGATAGCCAGAAGGAATGCGCCATGAATGTTGATTATTTGGATAGCCCACAACAATCTCTGGTGCCGATGGTTGTTGAACAATCGGCGCGCGGTGAGCGTTCTTTTGATATTTTCTCAAGGCTCTTGCGGGAACGGATTATTTTCGTCACAGGCGAGGTGCGGGATGAAATGGCGAGTCTTATTTGCGCTCAGCTGATTTTTCTTGAGGCGGATAATCCTGAAAAGGATATTTCGATGTATATCAATTCCCCTGGTGGCGGGGTGACGGCAGGACTGTCGATTCTGGATACCATGCGTTATATTCGGCCCGATATTTCGACTATCTGCATGGGACAGGCGGCTTCGATGGGCTCGCTTCTATTGGCAGCAGGTACAAAGGGCAAGCGGTTTTCTTTGCCGAATGCACGGATTATGGTGCATCAACCTTCTGGTGGTGCACGAGGCCAAGCCACAGATATTGAAATTCAAGCCAAAGAAATTTTGCGTTTGCGCGGGATGCTCAACAAAATGTACGTCGAGTTCACGGGGCAGAAATTACGCGCGGTGGAAACAGCGCTGGAACGCGATACCTTCATGTCACCGCAGGAGGCCGAAAAGTTTGGCCTCATCGATAAGGTGATCAATAAACGTAAAGTATCCGCGAAAAAATAACAGAACCTAATCAGAGGGGTAGTCGACCCCAACAAAATATAAGCCCTCTGGCGGGGCAGTGCGTCCAGCCTGTTTTCGGTCTTGTGCTGCAAGAATTCGGGCAATATCTTCTGGCTTACGCTGGCCTGTGCCGACTTCGGCTAAAGTGCCGACCATATTGCGCACCTGATGATACAGGAACGACAGGGCAGAGAAATCAATGGTATATTCTTTTGCACCAGTATCTGTTATTCTTTCATGCCATTCCGCCCGATCAAGCGTGCGTAAGGCATGGTTTGCTTGGCAGCCGGCGGCGCGAAAGCTGCTGAAATCGTGATACCCCAACAGGTAATTTGCCCCCTCTTGCATTGCAACCATGTCTAAAGAACGTGGTATCCACCAGACACGCCCATGTTCCAGTATCGGCGGATAAGGGCTCTGGATGATACGATAACGATAATGCCGCATTGTCGCTGAAAACCGCGCATGAAAGGTCTCTGCTACCGGCTCGGCTGCAACAATCGCAATCGGAGTGTCCTTGAGGTGTGATTGTATTGCACGCCGCATCCGCTCTGGCGCAAGAACACGCGGAATATCAGCATGTGCCACCTGCCCTAAGGCATGAACCCCTTGATCAGTGCGTCCAGCAACGTGGCAGCGCACAGGACATTGACACAGACTCTGCAATGCGGCCTCTAGGCTGTTCTGCACGGTTGCAACATCATGCTGAGACTGCCAACCGTGAAAGGCTAGGCCGTCATACTGCAATACAAGCTTCCAACGCTGCCCTTTTCCTATCTTTCGCGCATCTGAAACCGAATCATTCATCTCGCATCCTCAAATATATTCATATGTTCCGGTGCTCAATTTCATGATTCAGCCCCAGCTGCATCGAAATCTTAGGAAAAGAGAAGTAAAGAATGAAAAAGATAATTACTCAATGATGCTGAATTGTAGCTCAATTTCTCCGTCTGTCTCTGAGACCTCAGCTTGAGGCACAGGCTTTGGTATCGGCTTCGGAGTAGGCTTTAGCGCAAGGCTGGTTGGTGTATCGGTGACATCTTGCCACTGTATTTCAATACCCTCGTCTAATTCTGCTGTTTGGGTAGTGACCTGTGCAGCAATCGGTTGTGTGCTTGATACGCCTTTCGCGCGTAACGGAACACGCGGCACAAGCATCGCAACCTTTGTTGACTTGCCTGTTGCATCGCGCCGTAAAGGCGTTCTGATCACGCTGAGATTCGGCAGTCTTGCGAAACCAAGATCCAGCAGCTTGCGGACTTGACGATCCCGACGCTTGCCTGTTTTACCGCCAAACACCACTGTAATGACCCGTTGATTATTGCGCTTTGCCACAGCAACCAGATTAAAGCCTGAGGCATTGATGAAACCCGTTTTCAAGCCCTCAGCACCAGGATATTGCCTAAGGAGCTTATTGTGGTTGTAATATTTTTGTTTCCTGAAGGTATAAGAGCGCATCTTGAATAGCGGATAATACTTGGGGAAGTCTTTGCGTATGCGTTGTGCCAGCGTGGCAATGTCGTGGGCTGTCGTGACCTGTTTAGAGTGATGCAACCCTGAGGCATTACGAAATGTCGTGTTTTTCATGCCTAATGCACGGGCTTTTTTGGTCATTGCAGCAGCAAACTTTTTTTCCGTTCCAGAAACAGCTTCAGCGACAACAACCGCAACGTCATTGGCGGACTTGGTGATGAGTGTGCCAATGGCATCCTTGACCTTGATGGTTGTGCCGCGTCCAAGACCGAGCTTGGAAGGCGGCGCGTGCGTTGCCTTTCGAGACACTTTCAGGCGCGATTCCATCGTAAAGCGGCCTTGCTGGATAGCCTCGAACAGCATATACAAGGTCATCACCTTGGTGATTGAGGCAGGATAGCGTTTGTCCCTTGCCCGTCGTGAATGCAAGACTTCGCCAGTCGAAGCATCCATGACCAGAGCGGCATATTTGCGTGCCATGGCCTGTTCTGGCGCTGTCCACAGCAGAAGACAGAGCAAAATTGGGACATAGAGCCAGATATTACGGCGTTTGATCATAAGAAATTGTGTGCATTAGCAGAAACTGTACTCCTATCTAACATATAGTAGCGATAGTGCAAAAAAGAAAAGCACTCTTGGTAGATTGCTTTAGATTGCTTTAGGCTGCAATATCGGCTACCTATCGGCGTGATGACTTTGACTTTTTCATTTTTTAGGAGCTCCTCTTATGGCGATTTTAATGCCGAAAGCGACCGCAGTTTGGTTAATTGACAATACAGCCTTAACCTTTCCACAGATTGCAGACTTTGTTGGTTTGCATGAACTTGAGGTGGCAGCAATCGCCGATGCAGATACTGGAACGCAAGTTCGGGGCGAGAACCCTCTGCAAAGCGGACTATTGTTACAGGCTGAAATTGATCGGGTGAGCGCTGATCCTGCTGCTCGTCTGAGCATTGCCAAGGGCTACAGTGTTCCTGTTGCACCTAAGGGTGGTCGGCGTTATACTCCAATGCTGAAACGGGCGAATAAACCAAATGCCGTGGCGTGGTTGACGCGGGAATATCCTGAAATGACCACCAAACAAATTAGCAAACTGGTCGGCTCAACCAAACCTACCATCGAGTCTATTCGGAATCGCTCCTATTGGAATATGGCAAATATTGAGCCAGGATCACCCGTAGAGTTAGGTCTATGCACTTTGAATGCAATGCAGAATGAAATTGATATTGCCCTTGCAGCGCGCGCGGCACAAAAAGCCGCCGAGGAAAATGCAGAACCAGAGGAAGAAAAGAATTTCCTAGGAATGTAAAAAAGCTCTGAGTTCTTTGACACGGGATTGGCTAACCTTCAGAGTATTCCCATTGATCAGATGGACTTCTGTATTGTTCCCTTGAACCTTGATTTCCTGTATCGCTGATTTTGCTATCCAGCTGGATCGATGAATTTGGATGCCTTCGATGGGGGCGACTTCGGCAATCGCATCGCTTAAACGAATCAGGCAAAGTTCAGAACCGAATTCTGTCGCGACTTCGACATAGTGATCTTGCGCATTAAGTGACAGAACCTTTTGGGCATTAGGGTATTTCTTTAGGCGCGCAAAAAGAGCGGGATGCTGATCTAGCAGAGGCTTTCTGTCTTCTTTACGCTGGCTATCCAGATAAACCGTCGCAATAAAGATAGTAGCGGCACTTGGAAAACAGTAGGCCAGAAGCTTCAACGTGCCAGGATAGCCGTTCATCGGATTCAATAAAGCATAGCTTAAGATAATAACTATCCCGCTTGCCAGAAACCCAAAAACAACCCCAACAATAAAAATTTCGACAGGCCTGAGCCAGTCCTTGACGCGCATAAAGGCATGTAGCCATAAGCCTAAAAGATTGGTGATGATGATAATCAGCCCCCAATAGATGAACCTGAAGCTTGCGGGCAAAGCCTCAAAAGTACCGAATGGGCCGCTTAAAAAGCAAATTAAGATCACACCAGAAATGATTAACCAGAAACTTAGACTGGAAAGTCTATGGGCTGTTCCAGCAAAAGCCTGCTTTATTGTTTCAGCCACTAAGATTCCTTGTAATTTCGCGCTTCGTGAGCATGATTTTTTGCCATTCTGCGTATGATTTCCATGGGTTTGCGGATTAGCCCTTTTGCTCCCGTTTACGCATATCAAGATATGTGTGAGTTTAGATCATATCGTAAACCAAGGAGCTGAACATGAAAACCATATTTGTTACTTTAGGATTATCACTAGCCATGGCGGCTCATGCAACAGCGGATACACTGACCCTTCAGGTCAAGACAGCTTCGGATGCTGGTACTGTCCGCGCTGCATTGTATGGCAGCCAGCAAGACTTTGATTCAGAAAATTTCACTGCATTCGCATTCGCACCAGCCGAGGCGGGATTGATGCAACTAAAAATTCAAGACTTGCAGCCAGGCACTTACGGCATAGCCCTGTTCCAAGACCTCAATGGTAATGAAATATTAGACAGCAATCTTTTTGGCGCACCCATCGAGCCTTTTGGGTTTTCAGAAAATCCTAAAATTGGTTTTTCTGCCCCCGAATTTGATGATTTCAAGTTTGAGTTTGATGGGACGCCGATGCAGCTCGAAATTACTTTGAATGGGAGTTAGGATTATGGATAGACGTACCTTCACAAAACTGTTTGCAGGCATGATTACAGCCGCATCACTACCTACACAACTACAAGCCAAGGCGTTAATCGGTGCGCAATCATCTTTTTTCAAGGCACTTGAGCAAAAGCCTTGGCTGTTGGGGTATCTTGGAACAACAGAGTCGTCTTTGAGCGGCGATATTAAAATTGTCCATGGCAAGATACCCTCTGACTTGCGTGGTAACTTTTTCCGCAATGGTCCAGCGAACCACAATATCGGTTCTGATCGTTTTGCACACTGGTTTGATGCCCCTGGAATGGTGCAGAGGTTTGCTTTTTCTGATGCTGGCGTGCACCATCACGGGCGGTTAATTGAGACAAAGCGTAATGTTGCAGAGACCAAAGCAAACAGGATTCTGTTTTCAGGGTTTGGAACATACGGCGCGGAATTGACTTCTGGTGGCTCGGCGAATGCGCTGAGTCCGGGAAATATCAGCCTATTGGATCACGCTGGCGATTTGCTGGCATTGTGGGAAGGGGGGTCGCCACATATCATCAATCCCGAAACGTTGGAAACCGAAGGCATAAAAAGCTGGTCCGACGAGACAATAGGATTGCCGTTTGGGGCACATCCGCGCAAGGATCAGGATGGCTCGCTGTGGAATATCGGCTATTCTGTGAACCCTGCTGCATTGATTCTGTATCACATTTCAGCGGACGGAGTATTGCAGCAAACGCATATACTGCCACAAACGGCAACACCGATGGTGCATGATTTTATGATTACGGCAACAAAGATTATTATCGTTGCGCCGCCTTACACAGCCGTAAACCCCGAAGGGAAAGCGTTTGTTGATCTTTTTGAATGGCAAAATCAACAGCCCGCAGAAGTTATGGTGATCGACAAGGCCGACTTGAATAGTGTGGTTAAGCTCGAAATTGAACCTTTTTGGGTCTATCATTTTGGTAATGCTTACGACATTAGCTCTTCTGAAATTGGATTCGATTTCGCCTTACACGATGATCCAACTTTTATGACACAAGACGCTGTTGCCGTGATGGATGGAAGTTGGGATGGTACGGTATCGGCTGCATCGCTTTATGTTCAGGCGAGACTCAATCTGAATACGAAAACTCTGCATCTTGATAAAAGACCAGAGCTTGGGCAAGTCGAATTTATTCAAACTGATGCACGTCAAAATCTGTCCGCACACCAGTATGCCTTGCTGTTGGCGCAGCCTGAGGGTGTCGAGGGTTTTGGCTTTGATAGGCTTTTGCTTGTGGACAGAACCAGTGGTCTGACCTCTTCGTTTGACGTTGGCAAAACAGAAATTCTTGAGGAGCATCTGATTGTCCCCAAGCCAAACTCTGTTGATGCATTCTGGGTCATTGGCACATCGCTGGACTGGCAGAAGGGCACAACCCATCTTTCGGTCTATGAGGGCGCGCATCTCTCGGATGGGCCTATTATGAAAGCAGAATTGGATTTAGCACTTCCACTGGGCTTGCATGGCACGTGGATACCGCTATAGAGGGTTATCACGGCACAAGCTGTAAAAAATTAG
>JAHDDM010000043.1:310-8467 GCA_020629355.1 Rhodospirillaceae bacterium | reverse complement strand
TGTCTATTATGCCAATGGCAATCTGGCTTCACAGGAATTGCTTGAAGATGATGTACTGAATGACACGGCAATTTATCCTGATGCAACATCTCTGGACAATCTGTTTGTGCATCTGCCACTATCGCCGAAAACTCAACGAATCGTCACCAGATTCTGGACTTCAATAATGAGCGGTCAATAATGTCTCATAATGTCTTTGCCCCTTGGGATGACCCCAACGCCGTTCCGCTGGTAGAAATACGTGGGCTGCTGAAGCGTTTCGGTGATTTTGTTGCGCTGGATCACATTGATCTGAACGTCTACCCCCGTGAGTTTTTTGCCCTGCTGGGTCCTTCGGGCTGTGGCAAGACCACCATCATGCGGATGCTGGCAGGATTCGAAACCCCTACAGCTGGAACCGTCAAGCTTGAAGGTCAAGACCTTGCAGAAATTCCGCCCTATAGCCGCAATGTCAATATGATGTTCCAATCCTATGCACTATTTCCGCATATAAGCGTTGCAGACAATATCGCTTTTGGTCTGAAACAGGACAAGCGTCCAAAAGACGAAATTGCCGCAAGGGTTGAAGAAATGCTCAGCCTTGTCCAGCTTGGCAAATTTGCCCACCGCAAGCCGCATCAGCTTTCTGGTGGGCAACGCCAGAGAGTCGCCTTAGCGCGTGCATTGGCGAAAAAGCCGCCGCTTTTGCTGTTGGATGAACCGCTTGGGGCGCTGGATAAGAAGCTCCGTCAAGAGACGCAATTTGAATTGATGGACATTCAAGAGAAGTTGGGCTTAACCTTTATGATCGTCACCCATGATCAAGAGGAGGCCATGACAGTGGCCTCGCGGATTGCGGTGATGAACGAAGGCAAGATAGTTCAAGTCGCGACACCGAATACAATTTACGAGCATCCCAATTCGGTCTATGTCGCGGGTTTCCTAGGCGAGGTCAACCTGATTGCGGGCAAGGCACATCGCCTTGATGACCATCATACCGAATTACACTGGGCAGAGGGCGAACCGCCGTTGCGAATTGATCATCCTCTTGAAGGGACTGACGGGGTTGATGCAACGCTTGCGCTCAGGCCAGAGAAAGTCTCAATCAGTCACGAAGAACCTCAAGCTGGCCTCTGCCGCGTACAAGGGACAATCAATGATATTGCCTATACAGGTAATCTCTCGATCTATTTCGTCAAGCTGTCGAATGGCGTGATCATTAAGGCTCAAGAAGCCAATAGTCGCCGCCTTGAACATCGCAACTATACCTGGGAAGATACAGTCTGGCTGTCTTGGCGTCCCACGGCTGGTTCGCTGTTGCTGCAATAGGTGCGCGAATGGGACAAGGCCTACAGAATCGTATTGTTATCCTGCTACCCTATCTTTGGCTGCTGATACTCTTTCTCGCGCCCTTTGGCATTGTCCTGAAAATTTCGTTCTCTGACACCGCTATCGCCATCCCACCCTATACCCCACTATGGGACTGGAGCGATATTCGCGGATTCTTTGCCGAACTCGACTTCGAGAACTATACATGGCTGCTGGAAGATGACCTGTATTGGAAAAGCTACCTCAGCAGCCTACGCATCGCGGCTATTTCCACCCTGATTACACTGTTGATTGGTTATCCCATGGCCTATGCCATGGCAAAAGCACCGAAAAATATCCGCCCTACCCTATTGATGCTGATCATCCTGCCGTTCTGGACCAGCTTTCTAATTCGCGTCTATGCCTGGATTGGGATTCTGAAAAATGAAGGCTATATCAATATCGCACTAGAATGGCTTGGCATCATCGACGAGCCCATAATGATGCTGAACACCGATTTCGCCGTTTTTGTCGGCATTGTCTATTCTTACCTGCCCTTTATGATCCTACCCTTATACGCAACATTGGAAAAGATGGATGGTAGCCTCATCGAAGCGGCAAAAGACTTAGGCTGCACAGAAGTTTCAGCCTTTTGGAAAGTCACCTTACCGCTTTCCATGCCTGGTATTATTGCAGGCTGTTTCCTGGTCTTCATCCCTGCCATTGGTGAATTTGTCATCCCTGACCTGCTGGGTGGTTCTGATACCATTATGATCGGCAAGGTTCTCTGGAGTGAATTTTTCCGCAACCGCGATTGGCCTGTGGCCTCGGCGGTGGCAGTGCTGTTACTGTTGATACTGATTGTGCCTATTGTCCTGTTCCAGCATTTTCAGCAACGGGCGGAGCAGAACTGATGCAAAAACTTAGCCCGTTCAACATTACCGCTTTAACACTAGGCTTTGCCTTTCTGTATATCCCTATCTTGCTGTTGGTTATCTTCAGCTTTAATGAATCAAAGCTGGTCACTGTTTGGGGCGGATTCTCGACAAAGTGGTACGCAAGCTTAATGCAGGACAAAGCCTTTTTGAACGCGGCGTGGACAACCTTCAGAATCGCGCTTGTTTCCGCCACAATCGCCACGGTACTTGGCACAATGGCGGCAATGGCTCTGGTGCGGTTAGGCAAGTTTCGCGGACGCACCTTATTTTCTGGCATGATTTACGCCCCGCTTGTCATGCCAGAGGTCATTACGGGCCTATCCCTACTGTTGCTGTTTGTCGCAATGAATGTCACCCGCGGTTTCTGGACGATCACACTTGCCCATATCACCTTTTCGATGTGCTACGTCTCGGTGGTGGTTTCGTCTCGACTGCACAGCTTTGATGTCTCATTAGAAGAGGCCGCGATTGACCTCGGCTGCAATACGATACAGGCCTTTTTCAAAGTTACCCTGCCCATTATCCTACCCGCCGTGATCAGCGCATGGCTACTTTCTGTCACACTATCACTGGATGATCTCGTCATCGCTTCGTTCACCTCTGGGCCTGGTGCCACAACGCTACCGATGGAGATTTATTCCTCCGTCCGCTTAGGGGTCTCGCCACAGATTAACGCTCTTTCGAGTCTGCTGGTTGGGTTGGTCGGTGGCGGTGTTATCTTGGCCTCGATTATCAGCCGCCGCCAAATATCCAAAGAGCAGCATTGACAAGACCACAAAGCTTCGTTAGAAACCCATTCCATAGGGATGCTGTAGTGCATTACTTATCGTCGGTCAGCGAGTGTCGCCCACCGGCGTTTTTTGTTCTTTTAGGAACCTGAATGTTTGATCACTTAACGGATAAGCTCAGCAGCACTTTTGACCGTATTCGCGGCAAGGGCATTATCCGTGAAAGTGACCTCGCTGAGACCCTAGGTGAAATTCGCCGCGCTCTGCTTGAGGCCGATGTCGCCCTGCCTGTGGTCAAGGATTTCATTGCTGAAATTAAAACCCGCGCTTCTGGCGAAGAAGTCGTTAAGTCCGTCTCGGCAGGCCAAACCATCATCAAGATTGTCCATGATCGTCTGTTGGCTTTATTAGGCGGTGATGATGAAGAAAACGCATTACACTTGGACGTTGCACCGCCAGCAGTGATTATGCTGGTCGGTTTGCAAGGCACAGGCAAAACCACCACCACAGCAAAACTTGCCGTGCATCTGCGCGATAAACTCAAGAAAAAGCCTCTGTTGGTCTCGCTGGATACAAGACGCCCTGCGGCACAGGAACAGCTCAAGGTTCTGGCGGAACAGATTAGCCTCCCTGCCCTACCGATTATTGCAGGACAACAGCCGCAAGACATTGCCAAGCGCGCGCTTCAAGCCGCAAAGCTTGCAGGACACGAAGTTATTCTGCTCGATACCGCCGGCCGTTTGCAAATTGATGAATTGCTGATGTCTGAAGTCGCGGAGATTAAGCGCCTCACGACACCATGCGAAACTTTACTGGTTGCCGATGCCCTTGGTGGACAGGATACGTTAAATGTCGCGACAAAATTCCACGAAGTTCTGGGCATTAGCGGGGTTGTTCTATCCCGAATGGATGGGGATGCACGCGGCGGTGTCGCGCTGTCCTTGCGTGCGGCTACAGGCCAGCCGATAAAATTCCTCGGCGTTGGCGAGGGCGTGAATGACCTTGATCCGTTCCACCCTGATCGTCTCGCCCGCCGAATTTTGGGCATGGGGGACATTGTTTCGCTGGTCGAGCGCGCCCATGAGCAGGTTTCAGAACAAGAAGCAGAAGATGCCGCCAAACGGCTGCAAAAAGGCCAATTTGATCTGAATGATCTTGCGCAACAGTTACAACAGATGCGTAAAATGGGCGGCATGTCGAGCATTATGTCGATGCTGCCTGGTATTGGCAAAATGAAAAAGCAAATTGCTGGTGCGGGCATGGATGATGCCATGCTTGGACGGCAAAGTGCGATTATCTCTTCCATGACCAAGCTTGAGCGGCGCAAGCCTGGAATTATTCACGCTTCGCGCAAAAAACGTATTGCAGCAGGTTCTGGCAGCACCGTACAAGAGGTCAACAAGCTGCTGAAACAGTTTATGAGTATGCAGAAGATGATGAAGAAAATGCGCAACAAAGGCGGCATGGGTGGTGGCGGAATGCCTGCCATAGACCCTAGTCAAGTTCCGGCAGAATTGCGTCATCTTCTACCACCAAGATAGTTTTATATATTGATTTTTAATTATTTCTTACAGGAGAACCCTTATGAGTTTACGCATCAGAATGTCCCGTGGCGGCGCAAAAAAGCGCCCTTATTACCGTATCGTTGTTGCCGATTCCCGTCAACCTCGTGATGGTCGCTTCATTGAGAAAATCGGTCACTTTGACCCCATGCGCACCAAAGACAATCCAGAGCGCACGGGTATCGATATTGAACGGGCGAAATACTGGCTGAGTGTTGGTGCACAACCTTCGGATCGTGTCACAAAAATTCTGGCAGATTTGGGTCTGGTTGCAGCGCCAAAACGTACTGAACAAACTAAACAACATTTACCGAAAGAAAAAGCACAGGAACGTGCGGCGGAAAAGGCCGAAAAGGCTGCGGCTGCGGCTGAAGCACCTGCCGAAGAAGCCGCAAGCGAGTAACCTCGATGGGCACTACACCGATTACTGTTGCTGAAATTGGTGTGGCTCACGGCTTACAAGGTGCCGTAAAGTTGAAGCTGTTTGGTCATGGACTGGACAGCTTCAAGCAATTTACCACCCTGCACAGCAGTGAGCATGGCGACTTTACCCCCAAAAGCCTCAGACGAGGCCGGAATGATTCTGAAGCCATTGCACTTTTTCACGAGGTCTCAAACCGAACGCAAGCTGAGACCTTGCGCGGTGTGGAACTTTTTGTATCTCGTGAAAGCCTTCCTGAGCCTGAGCCTGATGAATATTACCATACAGACCTGATCGGACTCGCGGTTCATGCCAGCGAAAACAATACTCCACTTGGTACAGTCTTGGCCCTACATAATTTTGGCGCAGGGGATATTGTGGAATTTACAGCCTCAAACGGGCAGACATATATGCACCCCTTTGATGAAAAATTCGTCACAGAGATAGACCTTGAGGCTGGCATCATCCGCATTTCAGGATTCAAGCCTCAATGATTCTCGCTCTCGAATGCTGCCATCTGCCTAAGATTTTGATGCAGATAGGGGTAAAGCGCAAAATTGAGTACCGGAATGTATTTGACATACTTGAGGATACGAAATGAGCGATTTGCCCCTAGATGTACAAAAGATAGGTAAAGGGAAGTATTCGTCTTGGCAAGCGCATGTTCTCACAGCATTTCCGCAAATGTTCCCTGGCCCACTGGGGTTCTCGAACGTGGGCAAAGCCTTAGAAAAAGACATCTGGTCACTAGAGGCTCACGATTTACGCCAATTTGCCACCACCAGCTATGGCAGTATCGACGATACACCCTTTGGCGGCGGTGCAGGAATGGTGATCTGTCCACACATTGTCGCCTCTTGTATGGATGATTTGCTGGAAAAATCTGAAAATGCCGCTTTGCCGCGTATTTATGTCTCGCCTAAAGGCAAACCCTTCACGGCAAAGCGCGCGAAACAGCTTGCAGCAGGTGCTGGCGCAATCATTCTGTGTGGTCGTTACGAAGGCGTTGATCAGCGCGTCATCGACAGCTACGGCTTTGAAGAAATTTCCATCGGTGATTATGTAATTTCTGGTGGCGAGCTAGCAAGCTATGTGTTACTAGATGCCACGGTGCGCCTATTGCCGAACGTATTAGGTGCTGCTGCTTCTTTGACTGAGGAAAGTTTCGAGCACTCCCTGCTAGAATATCCTCAATATACACGCCCTGCTCTTTGGCAAAACCAAGGACAGGATTTCACTGTACCAGAAGTCTTGCTTTCTGGTCATCATGCGCGTATTGCAGAGTGGCGCTTGCAGCAGTCTGAAGCAATTACGTCCCAAGTGCGCCCTGACTTGTTTGCGCGTTACCAAGCGCGGAAACACAACCGATAGTTTTTTACGCCACAAATTATGTGGCGAGCATTAGAGAGATAAGGATTAAGATAATGACTTCTTTAATTGATACTTTGGAAAATGAAGCGATTGCGGAAGCCAAGGCCAACTTCCCTGATTTCCGTCCTGGAGATACCGTACGGGTCGAGGTAAAAGTGGTTGAAGGTACAAACGAGCGGATTCAGGCCTTTGAAGGTCTGGTGATCGGCTTGCGTCGTGCTGGTGCGAAGTCTGCTTTTACCGTGCGCAAAATTTCTCATGGCGAGGGTGTCGAGCGGGTGTTTCCTTTCTACAGTCCGCGTATTGCAGGTATTACAGTTATCCGCCGTGGCATTGTGCGGCGTGCCAAGCTGTACTATATGCGTGGTCGTACGGGTAAAGCAGCGCGGATTCGCGAACGCCGTCTGGTCAGCAAAAAGTCATAAGAGTGGTGTATCATGGCACAGCCACAAACCCTATTCGATAAAATCTGGAATGCGCATCTGATCAAGCAGAATCCTGCTGATGGATCAAGCCTGCTTGCGATTGATCGACATCTGGTGCATGAAGTCACCAGTCCGCAAGCCTTTGAAGGGCTTCGTCTCGCGGGACGCAAGGTACGCAAGCCACTGCAAACCCTTGCGGTGGTGGATCATAATGTCCCTACATCGGATCGCCGTAACGGCATCACCGAAGAGGAAAGCCGCATTCAAGTCGAAACCCTGGCGCGAAATTGTGCTGATTTTGGCATTCGCTATTTCGATGCCCTGGATATTCGTCAAGGTATCGTTCATGTCATTGGGCCTGAACAAGGCTTTACCCTGCCTGGGACAACGATTGTGTGTGGCGACTCTCATACCTCAACTCATGGCGCGTTTGGCGCATTGGCCTTCGGCATCGGCACTTCAGAGGTCGAGCACGTCTTGGCAACGCAAACTCTATTGCAAATGCCTGCAAAAAACATGCGGATCAGCGTTGAAGGCGCAATGCCAGACTATCTTACCGCTAAAGACTTAATCCTCGCTATTATTGGCAAGATTGGCACGGCTGGCGGTACGGGGCATGTCGTAGAATACGCTGGCGAGGCGATTCGTAGCCTGTCCATCGAAGGCCGCATGACTGTCTGCAACATGTCCATCGAAGGCGGCGCACGTGCAGGGCTGATTGCACCAGATGAAAAGACCTATGCCTACCTTGAAGGCCGTAACATGGCGCCTAAAGGTCAAGATTGGGATAATGCGCTCGCCTATTGGCGTACCTTACCGAGTGACTCTGATGCGGTCTATGATCACGAGGTTACCTTGCAGACCAGTGAAATCGCGCCACAAGTCACTTGGGGTACTTCGCCCGAAGATGTCGTGAGCATTGATGGTTGCGTCCCTTCTCCTGATGATTTTGCCACAGCGGACAAGAAAGCAGCAGCCGCTGAATCCTTGAAATACATGGACTTGCAAGCTGGAACACCGATACAGGACATTCGCTTGGATAAGGTCTTTATCGGCTCTTGCACCAATGCCCGCATTGAAGACTTGCGCGTAGTTGCTAAAATCGTTAAAGACCAACAGGTTGCTGGCAATGTTGATGCGATGATCGTTCCAGGTTCTGGTCTGGTGAAACAACAGGCAGAACAGGAAGGTCTGGACAGTATATTCAAAGCTGCAGGGTTTGATTGGCGCGAACCAGGCTGTTCGATGTGCTTGGCAATGAACGCGGATCGTCTGCAAGCAGGTGAACGTTGCGCCTCGACATCAAACCGCAATTTTGAAGGCCGTCAAGGCCGCGGTGGTCGGACACATTTGGTCTCACCTGCTGTAGCAGCAGCCTCAGCATTGCGTGGTCACATCACCGACGTCCGCAATTTGGCATAGAGG
>JAHDDM010000043.1:0-300 GCA_020629355.1 Rhodospirillaceae bacterium | reverse complement strand
ATAGAGGAGCGAAGGAAGCGCATTTGGACAATAGATGCGCAAAGGATCGGTCAATGGACATAAGGGGAATGAAATTAGATACTAGGTATTTACCAGAGATTTTGATGCAGATATTGTTCACAAGGCGCATCCGAGCACCGGAACATATCTTACATATTTGAGGAGCGAAGGAAGCGCATTTGGACAATAGATGCGCAAAAGATCGGTAAATACATATGGTGGCTGTAGCTCAGTAGGTTAGAGCGCCTGGTTGTGGTCCAGGAGGTCGTGGGTTCGAGACCCATCAGCCACCCCATATTT
>JAHDDM010000042.1 GCA_020629355.1 Rhodospirillaceae bacterium | reverse complement strand
AATTGATTGTATGAGACTGGCTATGGGAGCGCGACTGCGCGACCGCCACGTATGTGGCGCCCCCGCGGAGCCTAGGCCGTAAGGCCGACAGGCGTGAGCGATAAAGAGATATAGCCAGTCTCATATAAATTGATTGTACGAGATAGGCTATAGAACGTTGATTTTGGAAACAGATAGTGCCAATATCATATCCGCATCATGCATCTTATTATTTTGGGAGAGAAACTATGAAACGCTTACTTATTACCGCCGCATCTCTATTGCTGGCTTTGAGCACTCAGGCACAGGCTAAGGAACTCAGGCTGTCGCATCAGTGGGCAAATACGGATGTCCGCCACAAGGTTGCCGAAATTGTTGCAAACGAAGTCGCGGCGGCGAATGTCGATCTGGAAATTAAAATTTTCGGCTCAAAGTCCCTGTTCAAACCACGCGAGCAATACAAGCCGCTTTCGCGCGGTCTGTTGGACATGACTGTATTCCCTCTAAGTTATGCTGGTGGGCAACAGCCTTCTTACAACTTGACCCTCATGCCAGGACTGGTCAAAAATCACGATCATGCTGCACGGCTGAACTATTCGCCGTTTATGCAAGAAATAGAAGCCAAAATGGCCGAAGATGATGTAATCACCTTGGTGCGTGGTTATCTGGCGGGTGGCTTTGTTGGCAAAGACAAATGTATTACGAAACCTTCGGATGTGAAAGGGCTACAAACTCGTGCTGCTGGTAAAGCCTTCGAGCAAATGCTTGCAGGGGCAGGGGCGTCCATTGCTTCGATGGCCTCTTCGGAGATTTATAATGCCATGCAGACTGGTGTTTTGAACGCGGCGAATACCTCGTCTTCGTCCTTTGTGTCCTATCGGATTTATGAACAGGTCAAGTGCTATACACCAGCAGGAAAATACGCCCTGTGGTTTATGTATCAGCCGTTATTGATGAACAAGTCCACCTTTGAAGGTCTGAATGCAGCACAACAAAAGGCGCTGCTTGCCGCCAGCAAAAAAGCTGAGGCATACTATTTGGCAGAAGCCAAAAAGCAGGATGCCAATTCTGCCAAGGTCTTCAAGGATGCGGGTGTCGAGATTGCCCATATGAGCCAAGCAGATTTTGATGCTTGGCGCGCGATTGCACAAGAGACCTCCTATGCCAAGTTCATCGAAGAGGTCGAAGGCGGCAAAGAACTTCTGGATATGGCTCTCGCTGTTCAATAATGCCAGAAACAACTTTAGAACCGCATGGATGTTCGTACAGATACGCGCGGGTATTCATGCGGATTGCTTCTGCCTTATCGACTCTTAGCGGCTGGTCAGCTGCCGCCATGATCGTCATTGCTGTGATGATCACCGTGCAGATGATTTTCATTCGTTTTGTCCTGAATGGCTCGACGGTCTGGCAAACCGAAGCCGTGATTTATCTCGTGGTTGCGGCAACCTTAATTGGCTTGCCTTATGTCCAGCTTTTACGCGGACATGTGAATGTTGACCTTATTCCCATCAGCCTGAACAGAGTTTGGCGCAAACGATTGGCGATACTCACCCTGAGTCTCTCGTGCCTGATAGTCGCTGTGATGTTCTGGTATGGTAGCGAATATTGGTACACGGCTTTTGACCGCAACTGGCGTTCTGATACTATCTGGGGGGTGCGTTTGTGGATACCGTATCTCTCCTTACCGTTGGGCTTTGCCCTGTTGTTTTTACAGCTTTTTTCTGAACTTTGCGCTGTAATCAGTGATCTCGAGCAGCCTTTTGGAATAGAGGACAATTAAACATGGATCCTATTTTGCTTGGTGGTCTGGTTGCTCTGGTCACCATTTTGGTATTGTTTTCTGGCATATCCGTGGCCTTGGGTCTGTTGCTGGTTGCGGCAGGTTTCCTGATTGCCTTCGATGGGATGCGTTCCTTGGAACTCATGCCAGAGATTTTCTTTGGCAAGCTGGATAATTTTGCACTACTTTCCATCCCGATGTTCATCATCATGGGATCGTCTATTGCCTCAACCCGTGCTGGAGCAGATCTGTACGAATCCTTAGAGCGTTGGTTGACCCGTGTCCCTGGCGGATTAGTGATTTCAAACCTTGGCGCATGTGCGTTATTTGCGGCTATGTCTGGTTCCAGCCCCGCCACCTGTGCCGCCATTGGCAAGATGGGGATTCCTGAAATGCGCAAACGCGGTTATCCCGATGGTGTCGCGGCAGGCTCTATTGCAGCTGGCGGCACGTTAGGGATTCTCATCCCGCCTTCCATCACGATGATCGTCTATGGTGTCGCCACAGAGACCTCTATCGGGCGGCTGTTCCTCGCGGGGGTTCTGCCTGGTCTGATGCTGGTTGGGCTGTTCATGGCATGGTCCATCTATTCGACATGGCGAAGCGGCGGCACATCCCTTATTGCAACGCATTACAGCTGGCGAGAACGCTTTGAAATTCTGCCGCGCGTTCTGCCTTTTATTGTGATTATTCTTGGGGTTCTCTATGCCATGTATGGCGGGGTTGCTACGCCTTCGGAAACCGCAGCCGTAGGGGCTTTGCTCTGTCTGTTAATGGCGGTGATTATCTACAGGCTTTGGCAACCTGGTGCATTATGGCATATCCTCCGAGACAGCAGCAAAGAAAGCATTATGATCCTGTTCATCATTGCTGCGGCTGGAGTGTTCTCCTATATGCTCTCGAGCCTGTTCATCACGCAATCTATCGCGGAATGGATTGGAACACTTGACGTGAATCGCTGGGTTTTGATGCTGGCGATTAACCTATTCCTTCTGGTTGCAGGGTTTTTCCTGCCGCCCGTTGCGGTTATTTTGATGACGGCACCGATTTTATTGCCCGTGATCACCAATGCGGGTTTTGACCCAATTTGGTTCGCGGTTGTCTTAACCATCAATATGGAAATTGGCTTAATCTCGCCACCTGTTGGGCTGAATCTTTATGTGATCAACGGTATTGCACCAGATATTTCCTTAAAGACTATCCTCAGCGGTTCTATTCCCTTTGTGCTGTGCATGATTGTTGCCATTGTCTTACTGTGCCTGTTTCCTGCAATTGCAACTTGGCTGCCTGAGTTGATGATGGGAACCATGCAATGACATTCTCTAATCCTTTATATGATGCCCTGTTTGCACCGCATATTGATCAGTGCACGCCTTTTCTGCATCTTCCTGATGGCAACAGCTTGAGCCACAAGGACTTTCTTGAGCTTTCTGCACAGTTTGCACACTACTTTTGCGAAATTGGCCTTGTGGCTGGAGACCGTGTTGCAGCTCAGGTGACGAAGTCGCCAGAAGCTCTGGCTTTATACGCGGCTTGTGTACAGGCGGGGCTGGTATTCTTACCGTTGAATACCGCCTATACATCCGATGAACTTAGCTATTTTATCGCGGATAGCGGCGCAAAATTGCTGATCACCGATCATGAATCTCAGCACGATTGCCGTTGCGAAACCCTAGAAAGCCTCATTCAAGCCAGCAATGACTATCCTATATCCTTTGAAACGGTGGCGCGGTCTGAAGATGATCTGGCGGCTTTATTATATACCTCTGGCACGACAGGCCGTGCGAAAGGCGTAATGTTAAGCCAAAAAAACTTACTTTCCAATGCTCAGGCTCTGGTGAAATATTGGCAATTCACAGAACAGGATGTCTTGATTCATGCCCTGCCGATTTTTCACACTCACGGCCTATTCGTGGCGTGTAATGTTATGTTGCTGGCGGGTGGGAGCATGATTTTCATGCCTAAGTTCGATATCGACACCCTAATCAATATCGGAATACCCGAAGCCACCTGCATGATGGGCGTGCCGACTTTCTACACGCGACTACTGGCTGATTCGCGTTTCAGCAAAGAGCTCTGCCAGCATATTCGGTTGTTTATCTCTGGCAGTGCGCCGCTATTGTCGCAGACCCACACCGAATTTGAACAGCGCACGGGACACAGGATTCTGGAACGCTATGGCATGACGGAAACCAGCATGAATACCTCGAATCCTTATGACGGTGAACGCCGCGCGGGTACGGTGGGTTTCCCGCTGCCTGATATTGAGATACGGGTTGCTGATCCTGAAACCCACGCGTCTTTACCGAATGGCGAAATTGGTTCTATCGAGGTACGCGGCGATAATGTCTTTCAAGGCTATTGGCAGATGCCCGAGAAAACCGCCGAAGAATTTTGCGCCGATGGTTTCTTTATCACTGGAGACTTGGGCTTGATTGATGAGCGTGGCTATCTTCACATTGTTGGACGCAACAAAGACCTGATTATCTCTGGTGGTTATAATATTTACCCGAAAGAAATAGAAACTGTCCTTGATGACCAACCCAATGTTGCCGAAAGTGCGGTTATTGGCATACCGCATCCAGACTTGGGTGAGGCCGCCATTGCAGTATTGGTTGCACAGCCAAACGAAACCATTGATCTTGAAGCAATAACTGCAACTCTAAACAAGAGCCTCGCACGGTACAAACATCCGCGCACACTGCTGACTGTCGCGTCATTGCCACGCAACAGCATGGGTAAAGTGCAAAAAAATCTGCTACGACAGGAATATCAGGATATGTTTATTGAGCTATAGCCTATCTCATATAATTTGATCATATGAGATAGGCTATAGCTCTTTCATCGCTCACGCCCATCGGCCTTACGGCCTTGTCGGCGGTTCTACCGCCGACCATCGCAACAAAACTGCTCCGCGGGGGCAGCGCATGCGCGCTGGTCGCGCGGTCGCGCTCCTATAGCCAGTCTCACATAATCAATTGGACACCTCCATTTACCTATCTTTTGCGCATCTAGTGGCAAATCGCTCATCTCCGTTCCTCAAATATATCAAGATATTATCCGGTACTCAATTTCGCCCTTTACCCCTATCTGCATCAAAATCTTAGGTAAATGGAAGTATCCAATTTATATGAGACTGGCTATATAACCTGCGCCAATTTTGCGGTGCCTTCTGCAAAATGTGGCGCGAGTTCAGTATATATTTCGGTGTCCTGATGAGTGCCTAGCCAGCCCAGCAGATGCATTCGGCGCAAGACAATCAAAGTATCCATTTCGGCAATGTCCTCTGGCTCTAAAGACCGAATAGTCTGATAGCCTGAGAGCCACGCCTGTTTCAGGGCAGGAATTTGCGGATGATCCTCAAAGAAGCTAATGGCGGCGGCAAAGTCATACATCCACCAGCTGAAACCGCAATCGTCAAAGTCGATAACATGGGTGGTGTCCTGATTCACCAGTAAATTTGCCAGCCGCATATCGGCATGGATCAAACCAAAACGTTCTGGAGCTTTACCATAATGCGCCAGGCGTTTTTGTATCTGTGTCTGTGCTGCTTCCAGAATACGGCAATGTTCGGGCTGGACATTAGGCCCTGTACGCCAATGCCCCCAAAGCGGATCAGGCTCAAAAACGGCGGTTTCATCCCATGTTGGGCGCGTAAAATTTTTGGGTCTTTGCCAGTTTTGACTATGCAGATGAGTACGCGCGGCAAGCTTGCCTAGCTGCTGAAACGGCTGGCGTAAATCATCCGCCATTTGCGGCTCATCACCAGAAAGAAATTCAAACAGCACCAGAAACGAGCCGTCATATTGTTGAATCTCTGCACCATTGATGCCAGCAATGACCTTCGGTGTCGGCAATATGTGATCATTGTTCAGTGCTTGCATCCACGCCAGTTCTGAAGCAATCGCGGCCTTGGAATGATGTCCCGTGCGGTATAGACGCAAGATATAGTGCTGTCCCTCAGGGTGTGTAATCTTGAAGGTGGTGTTTTCAGAAATATTCAGCAGGTCTACCTCTGCTTCGAGGGAAAATCCCCAAAGAGGCAATACCTGCTGAATGAGTTTCTTATGGCGCAATTTTAGATAAAGATATTTGCAATACATGCGGTCATAAAGGCCGCCATTGAGCCGCCAGCAATGGCCTTAAAGCCCATCCGTGCCAGATCACCACGGCGCTTTGGTGCAATTGCGCCAATGCCTCCGATCAGAACAGCGATAGAGGCAAAGTTTGCAAAGCCACACAGTGCATAAGACAGGATAAGTACGGTACGCTCTGAAAGTCCCGTGCCAATTTCCGCGAGATGCAGGTAGGCGACAAATTCATTGATGGCAATTTTCTCGCCAAGAAGCGCGCCAGCTGCACCAGCTTCTGCCCAAGGCACACCCAGCAGAAACGCCACTGGTGCAAAGAGCCACGATAGAATAACCGCGAGTGTCAATTTGGCCTCGCCATTTTGCTTCAGCGCATCTGCAACAATGTCTGCACCCCAGCTGCCAAAGCCAACCAAGTCGCCTATTGAGGTCAGAATCGAATCCAGCATGAAAATCAGCGCGATAAATGCCAGCAACATTGCTGCAACGTTGAACGCCAAATGCATCCCTTCGGTTGCCCCGCGTGCTGCGGCTTCGATGAAGTTGTAATCAATCTTTTCGCTTTTTTCTTGGGGAACATCTCCAGCACTTTCAGGGGTTCCTGTTTCTGGAATCATAATCTTCGCAATCATGATCGCAGCTGGTGCGGAAAGCACACTGGCAGTCAAAAGATGTCCTGCAATATCGGGAATGAAACCAGACAGCATACCAACATACACCGCCATCACGCCGCCAGCAACGGTGGTCATGCCGCCCACCATCAGGCAGAAAAGTTCAGAATTGGTCATGTTTGGGACAAAGGGGCGCACCAGAAGAGGCGCTTCGGTTTGACCCACAAAGACGTTTGCCGCAGCAGATAGAGATTCAGCACCAGAAATCCGCATGGTCTTGTACATGATCCAAGCAAAGCCCTTAACGATTTTCTGCATAATTCCAAGATGATATAGAACACTCAGCAGAGCAGATAGGAACACGATTGTGGGCAGTGCAGAAAGGGCGAAGACAAAGCCATATTTGTCGCTGGCGAACGAACCGAATAGGAATTGCGTTCCAGCTTGGGTGAAGGTGAGTAGAGCATTGAAGAAGTCAGTGACTCCTGCAAATACAGGTTGTAGAATACCAGGCAGGCCAATCATGGGAATGCCTAAAATGAGCGTAGCGAAAATAGCCTGAAGACCGATTCCCCAGTAAATAACACGGTGTTTTACTGCACCGCGATCACTCGAAAGCCCGAAACAGATACCGATAAAGACGGCCATTCCGACCAAACTCATTATTTTTGAAAACATCACATCCATTTTTCAGTCCCTCAAACCTTGAAAATTGCTGCCATAGCACAGTCTCTTGCAGCAGAGCAATAGGGATTTAGTGAGTTCAGACCCTAATCACAAACAGCCGTAATAATAACCTCGACTTTCAATGCTGCACGGGCAAGTCTTGCTTCGCCACAAGCCCGTGCTGGCGCATGGCCTTCGGGTATCCAAGCATCCCAAACTGCATTCATCTCCGCGAAATCTGCCATGTCTGCCAGCCAAACAATGGCCTGTAATATTTTCGTGCGGTCCGATCCTGCCTCAAGCAATAAAGCGTCCACCCGCGATAGGCAATCCGTAGTCTGTTCGGTGACGGTTGTGCCGCTACCGACTTGACCGCACAGGTAAACTATATCATTGTGTTTGACAATCTTGCTCATTCGGGCTGAAGTATGCAGACGCTCGATCATGATTTTTCCTTTTTGTTCCATACTTTTCGATGGTATCACATAAAGATATTGTTGGAATCAATATTCGAGAGTCCTTATCATGCCTCTAGCCATGAACCGTGAAGTGTTTATTACCTGTGCAATTACGGGATCAGGCGCGACACAAGACCGTAGTCCGTATGTGCCTAGAAGCCCGCAGCAAATCGCCGATAGTGCAATAGCAGCGGCGAAGGCTGGTGCTGCCGTGGTACATTGTCATGTCCGTGATCCAGAGACGGGCGTACCCTCCCGCGAATTGGCCTATTACCGCGAGGTCACGGAACGGATTCGTGATTCTGAGACCGATGTTGTTCTGAACCTTACGGCAGGGATGGGCGGGGATATCGTGTTTGGTGATCCAGAGACTCCTTTGCCGCTCAGTGAATCCACGGATATGATAGGCGCAACGGCGCGGGTGGCACATATCGCCGAATGCCGTCCAGAGATATGTACGCTCGATTGCGGCACGATGAATTTCGCCGAAAGCAATTATGTGATGACCAACACGCCAGGAACTTTGCAGACCATGGCGCGGATGATGACCGAACTTGGCGTAAAACCCGAAATAGAAGCCTTTGATACAGGGCACCTCTGGTTTGCAAAACAGCTTGTTCAAGACGGCTGTCTCCAACCCGATGCCTTGGTACAGCTCTGTATGGGTGTGCCGTGGGGGGCGCCAGATGACTTGAATACTTTTATGGCGATGGTGAATAATGTCCCTGAAGGCTGGACGTTTTCGGCCTTTGGTTTGGGGCGTAGCCAAATGCCTTATGTCGCCGCAGCGGTGCTGGCAGGTGGCAATGTTCGGGTTGGACTTGAAGACAATTTGCTGCTCTCGAAAGGCGTGCTTGCAACCAACGAGGCATTAGTGGAAAAGGCCG
>JAHDDM010000041.1 GCA_020629355.1 Rhodospirillaceae bacterium | reverse complement strand
TTCGAATCATCTTGGTATTTCTTGCGCTTCTGTAATCCGCATAATACCGAAAAAGCTTGGGATCAAGACCTGATGCGCCACTGGATGCCCGTTGATCAATATATCGGTGGGATTGAACATGCTGTATTACATTTATTGTATTCGCGCTTCTTCACCAGAGCGCTAAACCAATGCGGTTATGACGTTCCAGCAGAACCCTTTACTGGCCTGTTTAACCAAGGCATGGTCTGCCATGAGACTTATCAGGACAAAAAAGGCAAATGGCTTGCCCCCGATGAAGTTCAGCGTGAAAAAAGCGGCTACAAAACCCTGCATGGCGAAGAAGTCACCGTGGGCAATATCATTAAAATGAGTAAATCAAAGCGTAATGTCATTGATCCAGCAGAAATTATTAGCCGCTACGGTGCCGATACAGCACGGCTATTTCTACTTTCTGATAGTCCACCTGATCGCGATATGCCTTGGACAGCCACGGGTATCGAAGGTGCATGGAAATTCACCAACCGCTTCTGGAAGCAAATCAATAATATTATCAATCTGCCAGATCAGGAAATTCCTCTGGACAAAATCCGTGAAATGCCTATTTATCGCGCTGCGCAACGCACTCTTGTCGGGATCAACAGCGACATCGAAAAGCTGCATTTCAATAAGGCGATTGCCCGCATTCGTGAACTTATGAACGGGCTAACAGAATTACAAGGCTCAGACATGTCAGCAGAACTACAAGCGACAAGTCGATATATCGCAAAATTATTATTGCAAATCATCAATCCCTTTATGCCGCATCTTAGTGAAACCCTGTGGCAAAAGATGGGGATGCACGTCTGTTTAACCGACACCGCCTGGCCTGAAGTCGACGAGGCGGCTTTACAAGAAGACACCGTAACCATCGCGGTGCAGATCAATGGTAAATTACGCGCCACTATTCATGCGCCAGCAAATGCCGATAGTGACCAGCTGATTGCTCTTGCCAAGGCTGAAGAAAATATCATGGCGCAATTACAGGACAAGACCATCAAAAAAACCATTGCCATTCCTGGGCGAATCGTCAACTTTGCGGTACAATAATGCTTATGCGCTTCTTTTCCCTGTTCATACTTTCTTTCGCCCTTACTGCTTGCGGCGGTTGGCAGCCTGTCCATGTCGATCACAACAGTCAAGTCGCACCAGATGCACGACTTGGCCAGATTAACATCAGTTCATCCTATTCCATCAATGGCCAAGACCTGTATAATGCCCTATTGGATCAGTTCGCGAAATTTCCGCAAAAAACCGAAAAACCATATGAATTGAGTTTTTCAACATCTACCTCAAGTTATAGCCAAGCCAGCTTTACCGATGGTTCCGCCTCACTAACACTAAAACGCTACACCGCCAGCTATACCCTAAGCCACGGTGATAAAAGCCAGAGCTTTACCAGCACCACCGCAACATCCGTTTCACAAGACAATTCGCCCTATAACAACACAGTGCTGAATCAAAAGGCTGATGAGCAGGCCATGAATGTTCTGTCTCAGGCCATATCAAAACGCATAGCCGTTTTTCTGCGCAAGAATCCACAATGGTAAACTTGGAATGAAGCTTACCGCCCGTCAAGTCTCAGGTTTTATCGCAAAAAAATCTTGGAGAGATTACTCAGTCTTAGTGTTTTACGGCCACGCTGAAGATAGTATGCGGCAATATTGCGCTAAAATTCTGCAAAATGCTGATATTGATCAAAAAGACGCTTTTCAATATCTCCGCCTTGATGGCAAGGAAGTTCAGAGTGATCCTAAGCTTCTCAGTTACGAAGCCAGTAGCAGCAGCCTAACTGGACAGGATCGCTGGATCGTCGTTCAGGGTAAAGTAACTGAAATAGAGTCTGGCCTGAAACCGCTCTACAGTACAGGCATGGCAAAACGCTTTGGCAATAACCACCTGATTATCATCCTTGAAGACGCAACAACAAAGGCTGCTTTGCTCAAACATTGTGGAAATTGCGACTGGATGGTCACAATCCCGTGCTATGAGACCAGCATCGATACGCTCCAAGAATATATCGCGACATTCTGCAAAGAACAAAATTGGACGTATGATTTTGAGGCTGAAGATATGCTGGTCAATCTTGCCGCGAACAATCTGGATGTTCTCAGCCACCTGTTAGGTAAAATCGCGCTGTATCAGCCTGAAAATAACCGCCTTGATCAAGATACCATCGCGGCCTGTGCTGAACAGGATCAACAGCAGAGTCTGCAAGACTTCACCTTGGCGACTTTTTCTGGCAAACCACAAAAAGCAGATGCTCTGTTGCGCGGATTACTGGAGCAAAAGACCTCTGCTGTCGCTATCCTGCGCAACCTGAGTATGCATTGCATGAAACTGTTGCGTTTGAAAAGCCTTGCAGCAGAGAACTCTCTGGATCAAGCCATGAAATTGCATCAACCACCGATTTTTTTCAAGCAAATTCCAGAGATACGCAACCAATGCCAACGCTGGTCAAACCAGCAGTTGGCAGAGAGCCTCAAGACATTACTTGATCAAGAAGTCCTGATGAAGTCTACAGGATTCCATGATATTGTACTCTTACGGCAGTTCATCTTGCGTTTGGCAAAGACCCGTTAGGTTTTACTCTTCAGCTTGCTCTTCAAGCTGTTGCTTACGCTGCTGATGCACTGCCATAAAATCAATCGGTGAAAGATTCAATGCTGGGTAGCCAGCCTCGTGCGTGGCATGAGAAATAATCGAGCGCAAATAGGGGAAGGTCATCCGTGGCGTCTCGACATTCAGTAACATCTCCAAGTCTGCCTCTGGCAGATTCCGCGCCAAAACAACAGCCGCATAACTCGCCCGAACCGTAAAACGTATCGAATCATCTTTATTTTTGCTGATCACTTCAATTAAGGTTTGCACCTCGAAATGCTCGTTATCATCAGGAATCGGCGTATTCTGAACATCAATTTTAATCTCATTGCTCGAGTCCTGTGCAGCCGAGCCTTCCGTTGAACGAAAACTGTTCGGCGCGCCAGCATTATCAAAACTCAATGCTTTCAAATACTGTACCGCAATCGCAAATGCTGGCTCGTTACCTGTTGTTGTATCACTCATGTTTTTTTACCTTTCATCTAGTCTTATGTGCCTCAGTAGAACTAAGGTTTTGTTGTATCAACATCAATCACTTTTTCGCCTCTGGGCCGGTCATGGCGATAAAAAGCCGTATCAGGCCTTTTGCTCCAACGAGACGCCGCTATGCCACGTTTGATATAGCCCCTGAACATAGGCACAAGAAGCAGAAAACCTAAACCATCACTCATCAGACCTGGAAACAACAACAGCGCACCAGCAAAAAATAACAGCAAAGCATCCAACATCTCGGCAGCAATCGGCTCGCCAGCAGCCATGCGCTGGCGCATCTTTTGCACCGTATCCAAGCCCTGCCTACGCGCCAACATCCCGCCGATAATCGCTGTCGCTATCACCAACAGCACACAGCTCAGCCCACCGATTGCGCCGCCAACCTCAATCAAAAGCCACAGCTCCATCACAGGTATCGCCAGAATCAGTAAAAAAAGAAATCGAAACAAGAAAAAGCCCCATGTTTTGGTTTTATATGCTACATTACCTTGGATAATATATGTGATGCAATCACCTTGTTTCAAGAGAGCGCTTTCTACATTATTTTAACCCCACAGAGAGACCATGTTCAATAACTTCGCCCCGCTAGATATTTTGATATTCGCCGCCATTGCTGGCGTAGTGCTGTACCGCGTTTACAAGACGCTTGGGACACAAACCGAGGTTGACCCTGACCCAAAAGAGGCAAAGAACTCTGCCAAATCATCGGTATCATCGAATAAAGAACCTGCAACCGTGCAACCTTTGTTCAGTCCAGATGTCGATAGTACGGAAGATGACGCCGAAAGCCCCTATGCTGAGATTATCGCCCTTGATCCTGATTTTGATGAAAAATCCTTCCTCGAAGGGGCATCGATTGCCTTTGACATGATTACGATAGCCTATGCCAAAGGTGATACCAAGACCTTAAAAAGCCTGCTTAGTACCGAGCTTTTTGATGATTTTTGTGCTGACATTAAAGAGGCCAAAAAGCTTCAGCACAGAACAGAGGTGGAAATTATTGGTATCGACAATATGGAAATTGCCTCAACCGCTATTGAGGATACTACAATTACCCTTGAGGTCATCATCGAAAGCGAACAAATGTTGACAGTATATGATGGCGAGAACAATCTTATCGAAGGCGATGCTGAAGAACTTACGGACATGCGCGATATATGGTACTTCCAACGTAATACTCAATCACAGAATCCCAACTGGACTCTGGTACAGGTCAAGTACGAAGAATAAACTTACTGTAATTTCTGCTGCATCAGTGCCACAAAAGCGACAAGACCATTACGGCGGTTCGGTGAAAGCTGTCGATTGAGTCCCAAGGCATCAAAAAATTCTAAAAAATCGAAGTCAACAATATCAGACTTTGGCTGTCCTTGAACGATGCCGCAGATCAGAGCAATTAAACCACGGACAATAATCGCATCACTATCTGCTGCAACCTGCACTCCATCAGAGGTTTCCTCAAGAGTCATCCAGACTTGGCTCATGCAGCCATGGACACGGTTGGCTTCTATTTTATCGCCTTCTGCCATAACAGGCAGAGCCTTACCCAGATCAATAATATATTGATACTTTTCTTCCCAACTATCAAGAAAAGCAAAGTTCTCTTTAATCGTAGCAGCCTGTTCCAATAAATTCTGCATTATGCCTACTCCGATCGTATAATCATGGCAATACCCATCCCGCCGCCAATACACAAAGTCGCCAATCCCGTACCTTGGTTATCGCGCTGCATACCGTACAGCAAAGTCGTTAAGACCCTTGCGCCACTAGCGCCAATAGGATGACCCAATGCAATCGCCCCGCCAGTGGGATTAACCCGTGCTGCATCCCAAGCCATTTCCCGATTTACCGCCAGAGCTTGTGCTGCAAAAGCCTCGTTGGCCTCAATTCGATCAAGGTCTGCAATCAAAAGCCCCGCCCGTGCCAAAGCCTGTTGCGATGCCGGAATTGGACCTGTACCCATAATCTCTGGCGCAACTCCAGCAGTAGCCCAACTTACAATATGCGCCATTGGGGTCAAGCCCAGCGTATTTGCTGTTTCACGCCGCATCAGAACACAAGCCGCTGCACCATCGTTAATCCCCGAAGCATTGCCTGCCGTGACCGTTCCAGCCTTGGCAAATACAGCACGATGCCCCGCTAATGTTTCAGCGGTGGTTTCTGGTTTGAGATGCTCATCTTCGCTGATCAAAAGTTCCTTACGGCGGTGCATAATCGACACAGGCGCAATTTCCGCCGCGAAAAGCCCATCCTTTTGCGCATGATAAGCCTTTTGCTGAGAACACAAAGCAAAATCATCTTGTTCCTGCCGCGAAATACTCCATTTTTGCGCAATATTTTCCGCCGTGACCCCCATGGCATAATCACCGAAAGCACAATGTAGACCGTCTAACATCATGGTATCCTGAAACTCTAACGATCCCATTTTTTGCCCCTGCCGAATATGGGCAAAGTGCGGTGCTCGACTCATGGACTCCTGACCACCAGCCACCACAATATCACTATCACCCAAGGCCAGACTTTGCGCCGCCATTGCCACCGCGCGTAATCCTGAACCACAAAGCTGGTTTATCTGAACTGCCGTTGCAGCTTCTGGAATTCCAGCACCCATTGCAGCCTGACGTGCAGGATTTTGTCCACAGCCTGCGGTCAAAACCTGCCCCATGATCACTTCATCAACCTGCTCAGGATCGACTCCCGCTCGCGATAGAGCAGCACGAATCGCTACTGCACCTAACTCAGAAGCAGGCGTTTGTGCAAAACCACCCAAGAAACGCCCAACTGGAGTTCTGGCAGCAGAAATAACAACTATATCATCCATAATACTCTTTATACCTTTTTTAAGAAGTCTTTTCATAAAGCTGAACCGTATCAGACCGAACCATCTTCGCCAATTCTGCCACAGATTGCCCGGTCTTTGGGTCAATCCAATCCGCTGCAATCTCAGCCAATGGCCGCAAGACAAAGTCCCGTTCCCGAAACCCAGAATGAGGCACAGTTAAAACAGCACTCTCCAGCATCATATCACCACAAAGGATAATATCCATATCTACCAGCCTCGGACCGTGACGTATTTCTGCAATACGTCCCAAGTCCTGCTCCAGAGCTTTTAGCTTCTGTAGAAAAAGCTCTGGTTCACAACAGGAAACCAACGTTACTGCCATGTTCAGAAACATCGGCTGTTCCGCAACATACATTGGCGCAGTTTCATAAATACGTGACATGCGTATTTTTTTCGCAATGCTATCCAGACTTTGCACCGCGCGGTGCAAATTATCCGCACGATCACCCAAATTACTGCCCAATGACAGGGCATAAGAAAAATCAGTCATGATCATAATCCTCTGGATGCTGAAAGGCTTCTACCATACGGCGTAGCCGATAATGCGCCTGAACATCGTGGACACGAATGATACTCGCCCCGTGTTTCAAGGCTTCTGCATGTACCACGAGACTCGCTTCTAAACGCTGATCACTTTCTAAATTCAATATTTTACCTAAAAATGACTTACGACTTGCCCCAACCAATACAGGGTAGCCCAAATCTGCCAGTTGATCACAGCCAGAAATTAACCGAATATTATCCGCAACACTTTTACCAAAGCCAATACCTGGGTCAAGTAGGATTTTTTTAGGCAAAATACCTGATTTTTTTGCCCTCTCTATCTTTTGATACAAGGAATTCCGCACCTTAGAGACAATATCCGCATCCGTCTTTGCGGCATAACTAAGACCGATATTTTTATCCCCAACCAAAGAATCTTCCATCGATGAATTATGCATTAAAACTATTTCAGCGTGATATTTTGCCACAACATCTAATAATTTTTGATCACGACCACCCTGAACATCATTGATTATCTGCACCCCTTGCTGCAATCCCCACTCGGCGACTTCTGCATCCGAAGTGTCCAGTGATACGCACCATTGCCGCGATATGCCACCCTGTGACACAAGTCGCTGCAAAGCCGAAAAAACAGGCATTAAACGTATTATCTGTTCTTGAGCAGGGACAGGGCTTGAGCCAGGGCGCGTACTTTCCGCGCCAATATCCAATATATCCGCACCTTCTAACAAAGCCTGAGCAAGATTTTCCGTAATGTCGGCTATATTCGGGTCTGTCCGCGCAAAAAGACCATCAGCAGAAAAGGAATCGGGCGTGGCATTGATCACCGCCATGACGTATTTCCGCCGTGACCATTGCCAATCCAGACGTGGCAAGGATAAAAGTTCGGTTTCCTGGGACATTCGAAAACATTTGAGTCTGTTGAATTTGCCCCTAATGTAGTCTATAGAATGATCAGAAAACAACGCTAATTTCTTGCTTTACCATCTTGGGATCAATCAACCGTGCAAACCTATACGCTTTGCCTTAATAACATGTGCATTCCTGCACGGTTGGGTATCTTTCCAGCCGAAGTGGCTGCACCACAAACCCTCGAACTTGATCTCGCGTTGGAAATAGATGCACAACAATGCGATTTTAATAGCCCTGAAGGGGTTCCCTGTTATGCTACATTAGCAGCAGACATTACAAAATTGGTTTTAGATGAACATACACCGTTATGCGAGCAGCTGGCTTGGAAAATCGCAAAACACTGCTTTCGTGACCAGCGCGTCATAGAATGCGACGTAAAAATCACCAAGCCACAGGCCGTTGCCAATGCTCGTGCCGGAATTTACGCCGATTTTCACCGTAGCGAGTTCGATCATGGCTGAGCACACAAAAACATTGCTGCCAAATGGTTTTCAAGACTTGATCGCACCGCAAGCTGGGCAAGCCCATCAGCTTTTAGTCGATATTATCGCAACCTTTACAGGTTTTGGCTATAACCTTGTCGAGCCGCCTTTGCTAGAATACGAAGAGTCTCTGCTGGCAGCACCAGATGCGCTTAAATCTCAGGATATTTTTCGTTTTATCGATCCGCTATCGCACCGTACCATGGGCTTGCGCGGCGATATTACGCTGCAAGTCGTGCGTATGGCTCAGGATCATCTTGCCGATCAGCCACGCCCGTTACGACTGGCCTACTATGGCCATGTCCTGCGTATTGCAACAACAGACCTGCGGCCACAACGCCAATTTATGCAACTTGGGCTTGAGCAGGTTGGCGGGGGTAGTCAAGCCGAAATAGAGGTTATTCAAGTCGCGCTTGAAGCCCTGCAACGTATCGGCCTTGCTGAGGTCTGTCTGGACTTTGTTTTACCGATATTGCTTCGTGACCTGTTACAGAAAATTCCACCAGAATGCGCCAAGATGCTTGCAGCCCGCAATATCGGTAGTATTCGACAACAGGTACGCAAAGGCATGATTGAAGAATCGCTGGGGACTCTTTTAGAGTTTCTGCTTCTGTTGCCACCAGATCCCGATATTGCGCTCAAAGAGCTTGCTGATCATCAAGCATTCGAATCT
>JAHDDM010000040.1 GCA_020629355.1 Rhodospirillaceae bacterium | reverse complement strand
TCATCGGCACAAGTGTCGCCGAGACACCGTGTTTTTCGCGCAACAGGTCATCGGTTTCCTCAAGGCGTGCTTGAGAGCTTGCCAATAGCACCAGATGGTAGTGTTCTGCTAAAATAAGCGCGAGTTCTCGCCCAAGGCCAGAGCTTGCGCCGACGAGTAAGGCCACGGGTTTACTGTGTGAAGAGGTCATTGAGTTGCTCGCGTTCGGTATCGGGATAGCCTTTTTCTGGTGCGGAAGCAGATGTTTCTTCGGTGGCAGGGCTAATCAGTTTCTCGTGTAGTTCGTAGGCAGAGCTGCCTGTTTCGGTAATCTGGCGCAAACGCTGTACCAGAGGTGTATCTTGGTAGCTGGCCAGCAGGTGGGTCATTTCTCTGGCACCAATGGCAACCATTGCGCGGGTCTTGCCTTCGTTCAGAAGTGCAGGCGGGGCGCGGTCTTCCCATATCCAGTGGGCAAAAGCGAACAGTAAACAGGCGACGACATAACCGCGTGCGATACCAAACAGTCCGCCTAGCGCGCGATCAATCGAGCGAATTTCTAGGTTGTTGGCGATTTTACTCAAAGTTTTCGAGAGTATCCCTAGGACAATAATGGCCAGTATGAAGGCGATAACCCCGCCAGCAATATCGCGCAGTAGAGCGTTCGGTAGCCATTCGATGAGCATTTCAGCAAGCATGGGATAGCTGAACCATGCCACCAGCAAAGCCCCGCCCCAGCTTAATAGCGAGAGAAGTTCGTGGAAAAATCCGCGCATCAGCCCGATGAGCAGAGAAAAACCAACAAGGGCGAGAACAATCAGATCAAATGAGGCCATGATTACATAAAGGCAGCTTGGCTGTGGGTCTCTTCTTCTTTAATTGGCGGAAAACGCCGTACCAAAGGATTCAGATCACTGCATAAGGTGCAGTGCAGATTATCTTTAGCAGATTTTTGTATCTTTTGCTTGGGCATAATCATCTCAGCGAAGCCTAATTTGGCGGCCTCGCGCATTCTAATATCTGGTTGTGGTACAGCACGGACTTCCCCAGATAGGCCAACCTCGCCAAAGGCGGCCAGATTCGCTGGTACGTTATAATTTCCCAACGAGGAAATCAGCGCAATCACCACCGCAAGGTCTGCTGCTGGCTCAAGCAGGCGATAACCGCCAGTGATATTCAGATAAACGTCCTGTTTGCCAAAGCCGTAACCGAAGCGTTTCTCGAGTACCGCCAGTATCATTGCCAGTCTCTGTTGATCCCAGCCGATCACGGCGCGGCGTGGTGCAGCAAAATGAGATGGTGCGACAAGTGCCTGTATTTCAACCAAAATAGGTCTTGTGCCTTCGAGTGCAGGGATGACGCATGTTCCAGGAATGGCCTCTTCACGGTCTGCCAGAAACAGCGCGGAAGGATTGTCGACCTCGCGTAGACCGACACCAGACATCTCAAAGACGCCAATTTCATCACAAGCGCCAAAGCGATTCTTGACCGCGCGTAAGAGGCGAAAATGCTGAGACCGTTCACCCTCGAAATACAGTACAGTATCAACCATGTGTTCCAAGACACGAGGCCCTGCTATTGCGCCTTCTTTGGTGACATGGCCGATTAAAATCACGCTAAAGCCGTATTTTTTGGCAGCACTCATCAACAGGTGGCTGGAGGCTCGTACTTGGGTCACCGTACCAGGGGCAGAGTCCAAAGAAGTCAAATGCATGGTCTGGATAGAATCAATAATCACCAGAGACGGCTTCAGCTTTTGAACACCCGCAATGATGTTTTCTACGGAAGTTTCTGCGGCAACCTCAAGTTTCGGCGACTGTTGCGAGAGACGTTCAGCGCGCAAGAGTATTTGCTCGACTGATTCTTCACCGGAAATATACAGCACTTTACGATTTTGACCGCACAGACTGGCTGCTTGCAGCATCAGTGTCGACTTGCCAATCCCAGGATCACCGCCGATCAGCACCGCAGCACCTGCAACAATACCGCCACCGAGAACCCGATCAAATTCGGCGATTCCTATTGGGACATATTCCGCAGGGGGAATTTTATCGGCTAGGGAGCGCACTACCATGCCTTTGTTTTTAGAGCTTTTTGTGCCAGATTCGAGCTTCTTGCTGAAATGCCCTAACTGGTTATCACTTTCCTCGAGGCTGTTCCAGCTGCCGCAATCATCGCAACGCCCCGCCCAGACCGTATGGCTACTGCCACAATCGCGGCATAGATAACGCGGTGCTTTAGCCATTTTAACTTCCTTTTGCGCCTAGTTTGAATAGAGGCATGGTAATCGGGCCTTCGCTACTGCCTTCGACAAATTGCCGAATATACGGATTATCGGTGCTGTCAATTTCTTGCACTGAGCCGTGCCAAATATCGCGGCCTTCAAAGAGCATCACCACATCATCAGCGATGCGGCGCAAGGACTGCATATCGTGGGTGATGGTGACAGCAGTCGCGCCAAGTTCTTTAACGCAGGAGACAATTAACTCATCAATCACTTGCCCCATGATAGGATCAAGTCCCGTGGTGGGTTCGTCAAAAAACAAAATCTTTGGCTCTGTCGCAATGGCACGCGCCAAGCCAACCCGCTTGCGCATTCCGCCAGAAAGTTCGTTCGGCAAAAGCTCGGCAACGGATTCCTGTAGCCCAACCTGAGCCAGCTTTAGCAGGGCAATCTCGTGGGCTTGCTCTGGATTCATGCCTTGGCCTTCGATCAAGCCAAAGGCAACATTACGCCAGACATTCAGGCTATCGAAAAGAGCCGCATTTTGAAACAGCATCCCTATTTGACCAAAAGTTCTTGTGCGTTGTTTTTGGCTTAGGCCATTGATACGGGTTTTGTTGATCGTCATATCGCCAGAATCTGGTTCAAGCAGACCTAACAGGCATTTGAGACAAACAGATTTTCCTGAGCCAGAACCGCCAAGAATCACTAGAGAAGAGCCTTTTTTGGCCTCGAGATTAAAGTCTTTCAGGACGTGGTTGTTGCCAAAAGCTTTAGAAATGTTTTGCATTTTGATCATAGCTGAACCTGAAAGAAGATTTCAGTGATGATGAAGTTGAGTATCAAAATGAGAATCGAGCTGATCACCACGGTATTGGTGGTGGCAATGCCCACTCCAGCTGCGCCGCCACGGGAGTGAAAACCAAAATAGCACCCGATGATACTCAGGGTAAAGCCGAAGGCTGCTGCCTTACACAGGCCAGAGAACACACCGATCCATTGCAGGGAATCCAAAACGTGATCAATGAAATTGGCAGAGTTTAAGCCCAATTTATACACCGCAATCAGATAGCCGCCGTAAATACCCAGACTGTCGCCTAAGGCAACCAGAATCGGCAGTGCAATAGTGCAGGCCAATATTCGAGGCGCAACCAGATAGCGCATGGGGTTGATGCCTAGGGTGTGCATGGCGTCAATCTGTTCGGTAACGCGCATTGTGCCCAGTTCTGCGGTCATGGCTGCCCCCACGCGGCCTGCCAGCATTAAACCCGCCAAGACAGGTGCAAGCTCGCGGACAATGGCAATGCTGACCACGCGGGGCAGGGTGGCTTCTGCGCCAACACCAGAAAAACCGCTATAGGTTTGCAGTGCCATGACCATGCCAGAAAACAGTGTGGTTAATCCTACCACTGGCAAGGAATAATAACCGACATTCAGTAGCTGTTGCAGGAACAGCCGAAAATAAAAAGGCGGCTGTACAATCGCGATAAGACTCAGGACGCAAAAGCGGAAAATCGCGCCTATCTCTTCGATCATGCGCCATGTGTTGCCGCCGATTAAGCGTAAAATTAAGCGTAAAATATTGATGGGTACTCTCACCAGCGACATGATTATTCCGTATAGACTTTGTGGATGCGACCACCCAATCGGGTGAGCGCCTCGTGAGGGATAGTATTACAGGCTTTTGCCAGATCATCAATACCCTGTTGCGCATTCAGAAAAGAGAGGCGGCTTGTTTCGGTGATTGTGGGATGATCCGTAATATCCAAAGCCAGGCTATCCATTGAGATTCTTCCGCGAATGGGCAGTTTATGGCCTTGCCACCAACCAGAGAAAGTCTCGTGATTACTCAGGTTTCTAGGCAGACCATCATTGTAGCCGATACCCACCGTGGCAATACGCATTGCTGATACGGCACGGTATGCTTGATCATAGCCGATAGTGTCGTTTGGTGCCACGTCACGAATCTGTAGTATCGGCGAATCAAGCTCTACTACAGAGCGCAAAGGTTTGCTGCCATACAGCCCGATACCAGGCCGTAAGAGCGCGCCATGGAACTCTGTGCCTAAAAATGCCCCGGCAGTATTCACCAGAGACCTTGGGAAACCCTCACAAGCCAGAAAACGCTGTAATTGGGTTTTCGCGAAAGCGGTATTGTTCTCTGCTGTTGCCAGATGACTGATCAAGGCGTAAATCGGAAAATCTAACAGTCCGCGAAGTTCTGACCAGTGAGCGTAGTGGATGCCTAAGCGATTCATGCCTGTGTCGATATGGATAAAAGTATCGCGGTTATGCAGGCTGGAATTATCGCGCCAGACCCGCAGCTGTTCCAGTGTGTTCAAGACAGGTGTTAGCCTATGATCATTTTGATAATAAGGTATTTCTTTTGAAAAAAATCCACCCAGGCTGATCACCTGTAGGTCTTGATCATCTTGTGGCAAGGCGGCAAGAACGGAGAGGCATTCTGGCACGGTGGCACAGAAAAATAGCCGACAGCCCGCCTGATAGAGGGCCTTGCTTATTTCTGGTGCACCGAGACCATAGGCATCGGATTTTACCACTGCTGCAATGTCCGATTTCGGCGCGAGCTGGCAAAAGGAGCACCAGTTTTCCACAATGGCGGTTTTGTTGATCGACAATCGCGGCTGGCTGGCAAGGGGCATGGCCTATTCCTTGGGAATGCCGTCTTCGTTTTGGTAGTTGCGTTCAGCAAAAATAGGGTCAGTGAATCGAATCAATTCATGGTGGAATTGTAAATTGACCGTTGCTGGCGCGCCGTGGCGATTTTTGGCGATAATGACTTTAGCCACACCGTGTAGCTTGTCTTTGTTGCTCTGAAAAAGGTCTTCACGTTTTTGATAGGCTTCAGGCGACTCGTTATCCTTTAATTCTGGTGGCTTAAGATAGTATTCTGGACGATACAGGAACAGCACCATATCAGCATCCTGCTCGATTGAGCCAGAATCGCGCAAGTCTGAGAGGTTCGGTGTCTTGTTGTCGCGGCTTTCAACCCCGCGTGATAATTGTGACAGAGCCATAATCGGAACATCAAATTCGCGTGCTAAAATTTTTAAGCCACGGGTGATTTCTGAAAGTTCCTGAACCCGATTATTGTCACGCTTGTTGCTATGAGAGCTGAGTAATTGCAAATAGTCCAAAATTACAAGCCCGACTGGGTTCTGTCGTGAAACCTTACGCATGATAGCGCGCATTTCAGCGATATTAACGTTGGGGTTTTCTTCTATATACAACGGATATTTTCGGATTTCTTTATGTGTGGCATGATATTGATTATATTCTTTTTGATCGACTTCGCTCAATCGGATTTTTTCAAATTTGATATTAGCCTGATCGGATAATATGCGCGTTGAAAGTTGTTGCGCTGACATTTCTAAGGAAAAAAACAAGACAGATTGCTCTTTTTTACCCTCAGCGCGGTTGTGGTGGAAAAATTTAGCGGCATGAAATGCAATATTCATTGCAAGCGAGGTCTTGCCCATGGCGGGTCTGGCGGCAAGAATCAGTAAATCGGAACGCCGCATTCCGCCCATGACAGTCTTGAGGTTGTTAAAGCCTGTGGGAACGCCCTTATCTGCTTTGCCGTCTGCAATATCAGCGATATCTTCAAGAGCAGCTTCTGAGGCTTCTGCCAGAGAATAGGTGCGGGATGTTTGGCTGGTAGAATCAAGCCCGAAGAGGCGCGTTTCGGTACGGTTGGAAATATCATGGGCGTTTTCATCGGCTTCGGAATCCATTGCGGCGTGAATGCCTTCCTGGCAGATGGTGATAATCTCGCGCTTGCGATAGAGGTCTATCAGAATCTCGCCGTAACGTTTTGGCGAGATGATCGAAAATTCCTCGAAGGTTAAGCGCGCTAGATATTCTGCCCCACCAAGCCCTTCTAATTCGGGCATTTCGCCAGCTTGGTATTTTAGCGTCGCTGGCGTTGCAGGATTACCAGCATCAATTTGGCGTTTGATCAATTCCCACAGTTTTTTATGTCCGGGGACATAGAACATCTCTGCCGTTATCGACGACAGGTTACTGAACTGTTCGTTATCGCGCAGAATTGCACCCAGAATGCCAGCCTCGACATCGCTGTTGTGGGGAACTGTTCTGCCTGTTTGCTCTTCATTCATGGCGTGAGTATACACAAAGTTCCATTCACAGGGGGCAAAAAAAGAGCGAGAAAGGACTTTCATCCCGTCTCGCTCAAGAATTGTGTGAGAGGAATGCTATTAAGCTTGTTCCTCAGCTCTTGCTTCTTCTTCCGCAGCTTGGGCTTCGGCTTCAGCAGCAGCCTTTTCGGCTTTCTCCTGATCACGGCGCATCATGGCATCAGCCTGTTTGCGCTCCTCGATCATCTCTTCTTCTGCCGCCGTCATCAAGACAGGCTCGCCTTTTTGATAACGGGACCACTGTTGCTCCGCCTCGTCTTCGGTTTTGGCAATGTTCAGCTTTACTGTTGTGGTAACTTCTGCATGCAGCGCAATCTGCAAGTCAAAAACACCCAACATCTTAAAGCGGTCATTCATCTGAACTTGACGATGGTGAACACTAAAGCCATCCTTTGTAAGAACCGCAGCAATATCCTTGCCCGAAACCGAGCCATAAAGCTGGCCGCTTTCACTGGCTTGACGGATCAGAACAATTTGCTTGCCTGCCAAACGCTCTGAAACCTGTTCTGCTTCACCGCGTTGTTCGAGACTATCGGCCTCAATTTGCACCTTGCGCTCTGCAAAGCTGGCTTTGTTGCTTGCAGTCGCGCGCAGAGCCTTGCTTTGAGGAATGAGGAAATTACGCGCAAAGCCAGACTTCACACGGACAATATCACCCATCTGGCCTAATTTCGCAATCCGCTCGAGTAAAATAACATCTACATGCATGATCGGCTCTTTTCCTTAATTGTTGCAATAGGGCATGAGCGCCAAGTAACGCGCGCGTTTGATAGACAGGGCTAATTCGCGTTGTTTCTTGGGGCAGATACCAGTAATGCGGCGTGGTATGATATGACCTCGTTCGCTGGTGTACGATTTCAAAAGATCGAGGTTTTTATAGTCAACATTCGGCGCGTTTTCGCCAGAAAGAGGACATTTGCGTTGCTGTTTCATGATCAAATCCAAATTAGAGGGTTCTAGCGGTCATCACGACCACGGACGATTTCGCTTGGTTCTGTGGGCAAGCTTTCGGTGGTGACGGTCAATTCTCGCACCACGTCTTCCATGAGGCTCATGCGACGAGCGAACTCGAACACCAATTCTTTTGGTGCATCATAGTTCAACAGGCCATAATAGGCTTTGGAGCTTTTTCTGATTTTGTACGCCAGAGGACGCAAACCCCAGTTTTCCTTACGAGAAATATTTGCTGAGTTCTCTTTCAGGTAGGTTTCCAGATCGTTGAGTAATGTCTCGAATTGTGTTGGCGAAATTTCACGTCGTGCCAAGATGACGGTTTCATAATAGGCCATGGAATATTCCTTATGGATAGTTTCGTTTTCCACCAATGGTTTTGGCAGAGACAACAAAAACCAGCGACGACTGTCGCAAGGATGTTGAATGCTGGCTTCATAAGCAATATTGCTGGTAAATGCAAGCGCCTAAAGAGACGCAGAGAATTTCTGTCGTAATTGATCAAGATTGACCGTGCCTTTATCGGTGCTTTTTTGCCAGAATGTCCAGCCGTTACAGCTTGCTGTGCCTTGTAGCTTTGCGCTGACCTGATGGATGGAGCCGCTATATTCGCCGCTTTTAATCGAGCCATCTACGCGCACTTTAGCCTGCCATTTTTTACACGGGCTGATGAGCTTGTCTCCGGGGCGGAGCAGTCCTTTTTCGATCAATCTTCCAAAAGGCACACGAGGTTTGCTTGCGGGTGAGGCACTCACCACGAGGTCTTCTTCTGCAAGTACGGTTGTTTGCGCCAAGCGTTCGCGGGAATGGCGGATATATGCGTCATCACGTTCGATCCCGATATAGTGGCGGCGTAATCTCTTGGCAACACAGGCGGTTGTTCCCGTGCCACTAAAAGGATCAAGGACAACATCACCAGGTTTGGAGGACGCCAGCAAAATCCGATACAGCAAGGCTTCTGGCTTTTGCGTGGGATGCACTTTGTTGCCTGAATCGTCTTTAAGGCGTTCTTTACCGCTACAGATAGGCAGATACCAGTCGCTACGCATTTGCAGCCCTTCGTTGAAGGCTTTCATGGCTTGATATTCAAAATGATAGCGTGCATTCTGGTCTTTTGCGGACCAGATTAAGGTCTCGTGGGCATTGGTAAAGCGTCTGCCGCGAAAGTTGGGCATGGGATTATTTTTAATCCAGATAATGTCGTTCAAAGTCCAGTAGTCCAAGTCTTGCAGCGCCGTACCCAGGCGGAAGATATTGTGATAGCTGCCCATGACCCAAATTGTGCCATT
>JAHDDM010000039.1 GCA_020629355.1 Rhodospirillaceae bacterium | reverse complement strand
TCGCCCCAAATGTTTAATTGTTCGACAGCAGCAGCGCGGAAAGTGTCGCCTGCTGCGAGTGTTACTTTTTTGCCTTCAAGGGCATATTGATGCGCGAGTTTGGCGATAGTCGTGGTTTTGCCACTACCATTCACCCCCACCACCAAAATAGTCGTTAACCCCTCAGAATTAAGCATTAAAGGGGCGCATACCGGTTCAAGCAAAGCAGTGATTTCTTCGGCTAAGGCTGCCATGAGCGCGGCTTCGTCTATGCCTTTATCGAAACGGCGCTTGGCCATGGCTTCGACAATACCAAGCGCCGAGTCTACGCCCATATCCGCGAGAATAAGCGCGGTCTCTATTTTTTCCAGGTCCTCTTCATCAAGGCGAGACTTGCCAAAGACTTCGTGTAGTTGGTCTTTGACCTTCTCGCTTGAGCGCGACAGGCCTTGTTTCAGGCGTTGAAGCCACTTCATGCTGAAGCTCCAGCAACTGGCAGAGCCTCACCATGCAGGTAATCCGCATCCCAACCAGTGATCCGCACTTGAACCACGCCCTGATCTGTTTCGAGAGGGGTATTCAGCCGTACTGGAATAGAGTGCGGTGTTCTGCCATAGTTATGATATTCAAGGACTATTTCCTGTACAGTATCTTTCAGCGAACTGTAGAGCTTTGTCCGTGCCTCTTCACCCTTCAGACGTAAAGCCTTCGCGCGGCGTTTACGTTCTTGCATCGGTATCTGTGTTGGAATCCGCGCAGCAGGCGTGCCATCTCGTGCCGAAAAAGGAAACACATGCAGGAAAGTAAGGCCACAATCGGCGATCAAATCCAGAGTATTAGCGAACATTTCTGGTGTTTCGGTAGGAAAACCTGCAATCAGGTCGGCACCAAAGATCATCTCTGGCCGCTTGGCGCGCAATTCTCGACAGAGCGCGATTGCTTGGTCGCGGTTATGGCGGCGTTTCATCCGCTTCAGGATCATATCGTCGCCAGACTGTAGGGAAAGATGCAAATGCGGCATGATACGAGGTTCAGAGACAATCAGTTCCTTTAACTGCTCGTCAAGTTCGATACAGTCGATACTGGAGAACCTCAAGCGCGGCAATTCTGGCACATGGTGCAGGATTTCCGCCACGAGGTTGCCCAAAGTCACTGGTTCTGGCAAGTCTGCACCGTAGGCAGAAATATCGACACCCGTTAGCACCACCTCGGAAATATCCTGCGTACAAAGCTTTTGCACATAGTCCACCACCTCATGGATGGGGACAGAACGGCTGTCGCCTCTGGCAGTGGTAATGGCGCAAAAGGTGCAGTCATGATCGCATCCAGTTTGGATCATCACCTGTCCGCGCGACTTCTGAGTTTCTGCTTTCAGTTCATGGATATGCAGGGATTTTTTACCATTACTGGCGGTGCGGATTGGCGGTGCGTTTCCCTCTGGGCGATAGCTGCCTGCGGAGAGTTTTTCATCATTACCCAAAACCAGAGAAACACCAGACATGGCGGCATACTGCTCTGGATGCAGCTGTGCTGAACAGCCCACGACAGCAATGGTTTTATCGGGATTGTCTCTGGCGAGCTGGCGGACTTTTTGCCGCACTTTACGTTCGGTTTCGTTCGTCACCGCGCAGCTATTGACCACCAGAAGATCATCACGGCCTGTTTCTTCCAGCAGGTAAGCTATCTGTTCTGATTCAAAACCGTTCAGGCGACAGCCAAAATTGAAGACTTTATCCATGCCAGACGCCTTCAGCAACAAAGGTCACAGGACCAGTCATCTCAATATCCGTATCCTGCATTTTCACATTCAAGACCCCACCAGGTAAATGCACTGCCACAGAATTCTGTGACCAGAGACCCGCTTTTTGCGCCACGGCAAAAGCTGCACAAGCTCCGCTACCACACGCCAGCGTCTCCCCTACCCCACGTTCCCATACTCTTAAAGCAAAACCTTGTTCGGTGATATTCAAAAAACCAATATTGGCCTGTTCTGGAAATATTTCATGGACTTCCAGACGCGCGCCCTGTTCGGCAACGAATGCATCAGAGAACCCCTGTTCCGAATACAGCACCAGATGCGGATTGCCCATGGAACAGACCATAGCTTCTGTGACCTGAGTATCCTGTAGTGCCAGAACCTGCCTGAGTGGCATTTCAGAGGCAGGAATATCAGCAGTATCAAAGGCCGCCTGCCCCATATTGACCCATATCTGCTCTTTGTCGCGCCATGCGGGAACCTGACGCCCTGCAATCGTAAAGTTTATCGCATCAAGACCCGTCTGCTGCATCAACCATGCCGCACTACAGCGCGTGCCGTTCCCGCACGCGCCAGCCACGCTGCCGTCCTGATTGTAAAAGCGCAAGCTATAACAATCTGGCGTTGTCCCCTCATGCACCTCGATCAACTGATCACAGCCGATACCACGATGACGGTCACACAGCAGGACACGATCACCCTCGAACGCTTGCGCGCGACAGTCAAGCAGGACAAAGTCATTACCCGCACCGTGCATTTTAGTGAATTCCATCATTGCCCTGTCTTTCGCGCATCTTTATTTTTGACGCATCATCTCATCCCCCGCCTCGCCTACGAGATGAGACTTTAATCGCGGTATTCTGGCTCTTCACGGTCAAGTATCTCCCGAAGTTCGCGCAAATGCGCGGCATTATTCGGATAGTTCTCAATTTCCCAAGCCGTCTTCTCTGCTATTTCATCACTCAACACCCGCATTTCCTGCCCCGTCCACAGAGCTTTGACATAGGTCTCACAAGCGCGTTCAAAGTAATACATCCGATCAAAGGTTTGCGCAACACTCTCACCAATCGCCATAATGCCATGATTACCCATCAGCAGGATCATCGTTGCAGGGTCCTGCAATTTCTTGCAGCATCTTTCGGCCTCTTCCTCGAACGCAAGACCGCCGTATTGATCATCAATAGCCACCCGATTATAGAACATCGCGCTGTTTTGATCGATGGGCAGCAAACGGCTGTCTGCAAGGCTGGCAAGCACCGTGGCATAAATCGAATGGACATGCATGGCACAGCGCGCATGAGGACAGAGTCGATGCAAGGCACCGTGCAGTCCCCAAGCCGTAATATCTGGCGCATTCGGCTGCTGCATGGTTGTGGTATCGTTGGCATCCAACACCAGCAATGCACTTGCCGTAATATTTGAAAAGTGCCGTTTATTTGGATTGATCAGAAATTGGCTACCGTCTGTATTCACGGCGAGGGAAAAATGGTTTGCTACCGCCTCGTGCATCCCAAGTCGAGCCGTCCAGCGAAATGCACAGGCGAGATCAATCCGCTCTTCGAGAAAATTCATTGCACTCTCCATGTCATTTTAATTCCATGAGAATAACATTTTTCTTTTGCAATTCCGATTATTTTCTACAATATTCCATGCATGTCTTCTTTATACCTCATAAAAGGAAAAACTATGAAAAAATTACTCTTTGCCGCCATGGCAACCACCGCACTTAGTCTGTCAATGAGTGCTTCGGCAGCAGACATCAAAATCGGCATTCTGCTTGGCTTTACAGGGCCTATCGAGTCCTTGACCCCCGATATGGCAGCAGGTGCAGAATTGGCCATGAAAGAGGTTAGCACAAGCGGCCTACTGCTGAATGGCAGCACCCTTACCCCTGTTCGCGGTGATTCCACCTGTGCTGATGCAGCAGCAGCAGGTGCTGCAGCTGAACGGATGATTACGGCAGACAAGGTAAGTGCTATCATGGGTGCGGATTGCTCTACTGTTACCACTGCCGTCTTGCAGAATGTTGCCTTGCCAAACGGCACTGTGATGATTTCACCTTCTGCAACCACGCCAGCACTATCGGATATTGAAGATAACGGTGTCTTCTTCCGCACAGCACCCTCTGATGCCCGTCAAGGTCAAGTCCTGGCACAAGTAATGATTGATCGCGGCGTAAAGTCTGCAGCCTTGACCTACACCAAAAGCGATTACGGTAAAGGCCTTGCAGATAGCATCCAAAGCAATTTTGAAGCTCTTGGCGGTAAAGTCACCATCTCTGCCTCCCATGAAGACGGCAAAGGCGATTATAGTGCTGAAGTTGCCGCTCTTTCTCAGGCTGGCGGTGATGTCCTGATTGTTGCAGGATATTTGGATCAAGGCGGCAAAGGCATTATTCAAAGCTCGTTGGATGCGGGTGCTTTCGAGACCTTTGTCCTTCCTGATGGCATGGTCGGTGATAGCTTGCCTGCTGCTATTGGTGCTGACTTGAACGGCTCTTATGGCACATTGCCACAATCGGACAGCCCTGGTGCTGCAACATTCGACGGCATGGCAGAAAAAGCTGGCTTCAAGAATGGCCCTTACGCTGCAACATCCTACGATGCGGCGGCCTTGATAGCCTTGGCCATGCAAGCAGCTAAGTCTTCGGACAGCAATGTCTTCAAAAGCCATGTCTTTGCTGTAGCCAACCAACCTGGCGAAAAAATTTATCCAGGCGAATTGAGCAAAGGTCTAAAAATCCTGCAATCTGGTGGCAGCATTGATTATGTTGGCGCAAGTGATGTTGAATTGATCGGCCCTGGTGAAAGTGCTGGTCGCTTTGCCGAGATAGTGATTGAAAATCAGAAAATCTCGACTGTTAGCTACCGCTAATATTGTGCTTTGATTGAAGCCGAAAGGAGTCCTCCTTTCGGCTTCTTTTATTTTCTTAAAAGTACTATGTAGATAAGGCATCCATGATCAGGGTCGAGCACATCCACAAGAGCTTTGGCGGTGTTCACGCAATCAACGATACCTCGCTTGAGATTGCCACGGGCAGTATCACAGGACTTGTTGGCGCGAATGGCGCGGGCAAGACGACTTTATTCAATGTCATTGCGGGTCATTATGCCCCAGATTCAGGCCGTGTCCTCCTCGAAGGCGAAGACATTACTGGCCTTCCGCCCCATGCGCTTTTCCATAAAGGCATTTTGCGTACCTTTCAGATAGCCCACGAGTTTTCTACCTTGACCGTGCTGGATAATTTGATGGTGGTACCCAAGCACTCTGGCGAGGGTATCTTTAACGCCATTCTGCAACCACCGATGGTGCGCGCCCGTGAGCGCGAAATAAAAGAGCGTGCTGAGGATGTCTTGGATTTCTTGCAAATTTCTCATGTTGCCGATGAATTGGCTGGCAATCTGTCTGGTGGTCAGAAAAAGCTTCTGGAGCTTGGGCGTACCATGATGGCAGAGCCGAAAATTGTCTTTTTGGATGAAGTTGGCGCTGGTGTCAATCGGACATTATTACGCACGATAGGGGATGCGATTTTGCGCTTGAATCAAGAGCGCGGTTATACCTTCTGCATGATCGAACATGATATGGAATTTATCGCCAGACTGTGCGAGACGGTGATTGTCATGGCTGAGGGTAGTTTTCTCGCGCAAGGCACGGCAGAGGAAATTCAGCGTAACGAGGCCGTGATCGAGTCGTATCTTGGACGCGGTGGCAAACGTAAGAGACATTAAATAGGAGAGATATTTGTTTGTGCTGGAACAACCATTTTTTTTTGACAAGATCATCCCGCGTATTTTTCTTTATCGCTCACGGCAACGATGCTACGCATCGCGCCTACGCGGGTGCGCCGCACTCGCGGCGGCGTGCAGTCGCCCTTGCCAGAAACGCCTTTGGCGTTTCTGGTTATAGAAAAGTGGTTGGTTTATAGATCATGTATTTAGATGGCAAAGACATTACTGGCGGTTACGGTGGATCTGATATTATCGAGGCAATGAACCTGTCCGTTGATCAGGGCGAAACCGTGGTGATTGTTGGCCCGAATGGTTGCGGAAAATCCACCTCGATGAAAGCCCTGTTCGGGATGTTACAGATACGCACAGGCCAGGTCTCTTTAGCAGGTGCAGACATTACCCACCTTAGCCCACAAGACCGAGTGCAAAAGGGCATGGGGTTTGTGCCACAAACTCAAAATATTTTCGGCGGCATGACCGTCGCTGAAAATCTTGAGATGGGCGCATTCATTCGGGATGATTCCGATATAGCTGCCACCATCGAAGAGGTTCTTGAGCTATTTCCTGTTCTGCGACAAAAATATCGTCAAGCAGCAGGGGAACTTTCTGGTGGCCAACGCCAGCAAGTCGCGGTGGGACGTGCCTTGATGACACGCCCAAAAGTTTTATTGCTAGATGAACCCTCTGCTGGTGTCTCCCCGCAAGTCATGGATGAACTCTTTGACCGAATCATCGATATAACCGCCACGGGAATTGCCGTCTTGATGGTGGAACAAAATGCCCGTCAAGCACTGGAAATTGCGGATCGCGGCTACGTTCTGGTAGGTGGGCGCAATCGCTTCCATGATACTGGTGCGGCCTTGCTTGCTGATGCCGAAGTCCGAAAATCATTTTTGGGGGGATGATGGATATACTGAACGCATTGATCATTTTGGGGAACTACATCATTATCCCTGCCCTCACCTATGGCAGCCAGCTTGCGCTAGGCGCTTTAGGGGTCACGCTCATCTACGGAATCTTACGGTTTTCAAATTTTGCCCACACCGAATTGATGGCCTTTGGCACAACAATAACGATTTTCCTGACATGGGCTTTGCAAAATGCAGGAGTCTCCATCGCGCCGCTACCTACCGCTTTAATCGCCTTGCCCTTCGGGATTCTGGCAACGGTGACACTGGTTCTTGCAACAGACCACCTGACCTTTCGACATTATCGCAAGGTCAAAGCCAAGCCTTTGACTTTTATGATCGTTTCTATCGGCTTGATGTTCTTTATCGGCGGCCTCGTTCGTCTGATTATTGGTAGCAAAGACCAGATATTTAGTGATGGTGCGCGATTCATCTTTTCAGCCCGCGCATTCAAAAAGTTCACTGGTTTCGATGAAGGGCTGGCCTTAAAGACCTCACAAGGGATCACCATCATCATCACCATTATCGCCGTGACTGCCCTGTTTGCTTTCTTGAACCGCACCCGTATCGGCACGGCCATGCGTGCCTATTCAGACAACGAAAACCTCGCCCTGCTCTCTGGTATCAATCCCGAACGGGTGGTGATGATCACCTGGATGCTCACTGCCGTTCTGGCGACATTGGCAGGAGTGCTTTATGGCCTCGATAAAAGCTTCAAGCCGTTTATCTATATGCAGCTTCTGCTGCCCATCTTCGCTTCTGCCATTGTCGGTGGTCTCGGCAGCCCTTTGGGCGCAATCGCGGGTGGCTACCTGATCGCCTTTTCAGAAGTCGCCATCACTTTTGCCTATAAAAAATTCTTCGGCTATCTGCTGCCCGATGCCCTCGCACCAGAAAGCCTGTGGCAAATACTCAACACCGAATACAAATTCGCCGTCTCCTTCGTGATACTCGTCATCGTTCTGCTGATCCGCCCACAAGGTATTTTCAAAGGCAAGTCCATATGAACCGTACAATACTCCTTTTCACACTCATGGCGGCAATGCTGCTGGCAACTGGTGTCTTCCAAAGCTGGAATAGTGCCTTGGCAATCCTGAATATGTGCCTTATCTCGGCGATTATGGCTTTGGGCGTGAATATCCAATGGGGCTATGCAGGGCTGTTCAATGTCGGAATCATGGGCTTTACCGCCATAGGCGGTCTGGCAGGAGTTCTGATTGCCTATCCGCCCGTAAGTGCAACATGGCAAGCTGGCGGCAACGGCATTATCCTGTCGGGCATCATCGTAGCGGCTGTATTCGCAAGCAGTATTCTTCTGAAACGCACCATTCAGAACAACCGTTTGCGTAAACTACTCATCGCCCTGTGCTGTATCATCGGAGGCGGGCTGTTGATCAACGTGTATTTTCCCGCACGAGAGGCCATTGAAAGCGTTGATTCGGCACGAACTGGCTTCTTAGGTGGTCTGGGAATGCCCATCATGTTCGCCTGGCTTTTCGGCGCAGTTCTCGCTGCTGGCGCGGCATGGATTGTCGGTAAAATCGCGCTGGGTTTACGCTCGGATTATCTCGCCATTGCCACCCTCGGCATATCAGAAATTATTATCGCGATACTCAAAAACGAAGAATGGCTCAGCCGTGGCGTGAAAAATGTGACGGGCTTACCTCGCCCTGTACCCTATGAAATAGACTTGCAACAATCCACTGATTTTCAAGCATTTTCTAATTTTTTTAACCTTGATCCTGTTGGATTTTCTTCTATTGCGGTGAAGCTCTGCTATATGTCTCTTTTTGCTGTGGTTTTGCTGGTTCTGCTCTGGTTTGCGCAACGACTACTACATTCTCCGTGGGGACGCATGATTCGCGCCATTAGAGACAACGAAACAGCAGCCCGCGCCATGGGCAAAGATGTCACCGCAAGACACCTGTATCTGTTCATCATCGGCTCAGCAGTCGTCGGCATGGCAGGCGCAATGCTCACAACGCTGGATGGGCAGTTCGTTCCAAGCACCTATAACCCCCTACGCTTTACTTTCCTCATTTGGGTTATGGTGATTGTCGGCGGCTCTGGCAACAATATCGGCAGTATCTTTGGCGGCTTTCTCATCTGGTTCTTCTGGGTGCAATCCGAACCGTTAGGTCGTGGTCTGATTGATCTTTCCACCCTATGGCTGGATGATGGCAATCCCGTCCGTGAGCACCTTCTTGATAATGCCGCACAGGCTCGCCATGTGATGATGGGACTGGTTCTGCTGCTGATCACACGCTACGCCCCGCACGGGCTGATCCCTGAGAAGACATTCAGACGCTAACGTAAAACTGCTTTATGCAGAATTGAACCTATAGCCCATTCCCCATAAAATGCGCACATTTTTGGGGTACGAACCCTCACGCAAACAAAGAGATATAGCCTGTACTGTATTCATTTTATACAGTACAGGCTATATCACACAGGTACTTTCATTCCAGCTTTGGTTTGATCCATCACAACAG
>JAHDDM010000038.1:6046-8880 GCA_020629355.1 Rhodospirillaceae bacterium | reverse complement strand
ATCCATGTCGCACGCTATCATATGACCATGATCACGGTAGCTGGTGATGATCTGATCACCGTCAATCAAGGCATCCTGAACCCCCACCACCACGGCTTCTTGTCCGATATACAGGTGGCAAAACCCGCCGATGAGACCCATGCCGTAGAGCTGGCCTGCTTTTTCCTCAAAGCGGCGTATCTCAAGCATCTTTCTGTAATGGAGAAACAGTTTATCCAAGCGGTCATTCGCTGTTTTTTTTGCTTTTGAGGATTTTGCCGCCATTACCTAATACCATCAAGATTGAATACTGTTGCAAAATTAAAATAGACAAAATAACGCTGGAAGGGAAGCCAAAAGATACAGACCTCAACCAAAGATGAACCTCTTGCGTTCTTGGCACGGCGCATAAAATGCTCTAAAAAGGCGCAATGTCGACACGATCACCCGCAATACACCGTCCATCGGATATTTTCGATGAGCCTATTGTTCTCGCCATTCCGAAAGGGCGGCTGGGTAAGGACTTCTATGGTTGGTTCAGGTCTTTAGGAATCGAGCCAGAGCCAGACTTCTTCAATTCTGATTCAAGGAAGCTCTTGTTTCAAACCAACATCCCGCAATTCCGCTTGATCAGAGTGCGGAGTTTCGATGTGATCACTTATGTTTCCTTGGGCGGCGCATCTCTTGGTGTGGTGGGCAGTGATATTCTGGCGGAATTTGATTCTTCTGCCGTTTTTGCGCCTGTGGACTTGAATTTCGGTCATTGCAGACTATCCATCGCAGAGCTGATAGAGCCTCTGCCGTCTTCTGCACCTAAGCTGTTGAACGGTGTCCGTGTTGCCAGCAAATACCCCAACCTCACCAGAGCGCATTATCATGCCAAGGGCTTGCAGTGTGAATGTGTTAAGCTGAACGGTGCGATAGAGCTTGCGCCGAAATTGGGTATCTGTCCGTTGATTGTTGACCTGATCAGTACTGGCAATACCTTGAAGGCCAATGGTCTTGTCGAGGTGGAGACCCTGCTTGAGGTCTCAGCGCGTTTGGTGGTGAATCGGGTGAAATACAAAACCGCGAGTAGCGCACACCAATACTGGATAGAGAAGTTCCGCGAGATAGCCGATGCCGATACATCTGAAGGATAATCTACAGGCAGGGTTGCAGGCACTGCTTCAAGCCAGAAGCGGCAATGAAGACAGGATTGCTGATCAAGTCGCCGCGATTATTGCCGATGTCCGCAGCCGTGGCGATGTCGCCTTGCGTGATTATACGGGGCGTTTTGATGGCCACACCCGCAAAGATTTTCGCCTGAGTGCGCAAGAGATAACCGCTGCCACGCAGGACTGCCCTAAGCCTGTGCGTAAGGCGCTTGAGACAGCCGCCGAACGTATTCGAGCCTTTCACCAAAAGGCAAAGCCACAGGACTGGCACTATACCGATACAACAGGTGTTCGGATGGGCTATCGTTATACGCCAATCTCTGCTGTTGGTGTCTATGCCCCAGGTGGCTTGGCGGCCTATCCTTCGAGTGTCCTGATGAACGCGATTCCGGCTCAGGTAGCAGGAGTCTCAAGACTGGTGCTGTGTTGTCCTGCCCCGCAAGAATTTCTGAATCCAGCAGTCATGGCGGCTATTGAGTTATTACAGCTGGATGAAGTGTATATCCTTGGCGGAGCGCAAGCCATTGCGGCAATGGCCTACGGTACAGAGACGATTGATGCGGTGGATTTCATTGCAGGTCCGGGCAATGCTTATGTTGCGGCGGCAAAGAAAGCCGTATTCGGACAGGTGGGGATTGATTCGCTGGCAGGGCCGTCTGAGGTCACGGTGGTGGCAGATAGCGGTGCAGACCCAAGCCATATCGCGTGGGATTTATTGGCGCAGGCCGAACATGATACTTTAGCGCAATCTATTTTGATCAGCGACAGTGAGAAACTTATTGAAGCGGTGTCACAGGAAATAGAAATAATATTACAGACCCTGCCAAGAGCCGATATTGCGGCAGCAAGTTGGCGGGATTTTGGCGCGACTTTATTGGTGCAAGAGATAGTAGATGCAGCCGAACTGGTGGATAGAATTGCGCCAGAGCATCTGATTCTATCCGTAGCAGAACCAGAGGTACTCTTTGCAGAAGTGCAACATGCTGGCAGTATCTTCCTTGGCTATCATACGCCAGAAGCGATTGGTGATTATCTCAGTGGTCCGAACCATGTCTTGCCGACCTCTGGCAGCGCACGGTATGCTTCGGGACTGTCCACGGAAAGCTTTATGAAACGCAGCAGTTTTCAACAGATGGACAAAGAAACCCTAGGAAAAATCGCTGACCCTGCCATGATTCTCGCTAAAGCCGAAGGTCTCGATGCCCACCAGATGTCGTTACGGGTGCGTCTTGATGATTCTATGAACTGTTGAATCATGAGGATTTCTCGCTATTTTGTAGTTTTGCTTGTTGTCCTAATCAGCAGCAACGTTTCTTGTGCCGATCAAGTTCGTGCAGATACATTTCATTTTCCCAAATTTATTGAATTTCCTGAATCTGCCGTTGAGTATGTACCTGAAGGATATACACTTCTGCATAAAGCCACTGGAGACCTGAACGAAGACGGCGTGGATGACCTTGTTCTGATCGTCCAGAATACATCGCCAGAAGGGGCAGCCAACGACACATTCATCGACGAAGAAATTGGTCAATTAGGTGAAAATCAAAAAATACTTCTGGTTTTTTTGTCCCATAGCGGCAGACTGGATTTTGCCGTAGCGGTGCCAGATTGTACTTCATCTGAAAATAGAGAAGGTGGAGTGTATTTCCCTCCTGACATGACGGTAGAAATACAGGATGGGAATCTGCTGGTACACTA
>JAHDDM010000038.1:0-5946 GCA_020629355.1 Rhodospirillaceae bacterium | reverse complement strand
ATTTCCCTCCTGACATGACGGTAGAAATACAGGATGGGAATCTGCTGGTACACTACCTGCACGGCAGATATGGCTACTGGACGTACACTTTCCGATACCAGAACGCTGATTTTGAATTGATGGAATACTTTCTTGCAGACCATCACGGGTCTACCGTTCTCAGCGAGGTACATATCGATTTTTTGACTCGCAAAAAATATATTTGGGAAAATATGGAAGAAAATCCTTACGACAAAAAAGAGGAGGATTCTGCATTTGTCAAAATACTAGAAGATATAAGCATAGGTTCTCTGTATAAACTTTCGGAAATTCAGGAGTTTTGTACTTTTGAAATAAAATTATAGCATATTCGTAGAGTCATCCAAATGGAATTACCACAAGCACGTCTTATAGATATTACCCTTGATCAGAAATCTTTGCTGAAACGCTCAGCCCAAGTTGAGCATGAACGCAAGGTGGCGATTCTTGATCTGTTGGCCTTTAACCGCTTTGCCCTCTGTGACGAGGACAGCAGCAAGGATGCCCACCCAGGGCCTTTTAAGCTGGTGCTGTCGTTGCAGGATAATCGCCGCCTGATTCTCGCCATTAGTGATGACGAGGATCAACCGCTAGAGAAAATTCAGCTCTCCCTGCTGCCATTTCGGCGGATTGTAAAAGACTATTTTACCCTGTGTGAAAGCTATTTCGATGCGCTGAAAACCATGACCGCAGGCCAGATTGAGACCATCGACATGGCACGGCGCGGGATGCACAATGAAGGGGCAGAGATTTTAACTGCTCTATTGGAAGGCCGAATTTCTGTGGATAAACAGACTTCTCGAAGGTTATTTACTCTCATCGCCGTTCTGCATATCACAGGTTAGTTGACGTGGAAGGAAATGTTTTTCCAGAAGAATTTCCTGATGCGGTGCTATTTTCCTGCACCTTAAACTCTGTCCGCTCGCCCATGGCAGAGGGCTTAATGAAACATCTGTACGGTACACGTGCCTATGTCGATTCGGCAGGCGCGAGAGAAGGTGTACTTGATGGTTTTGTCATTGCGGTCATGGCAGAGATGGGCATTGATATGTCGGGCCATAATCCCAAGTCCTTCGAGGACTTGACGGACAATTACTTTGATGTGATTATCGCCCTTTCGCCAGAGGCACAGCATCACGCGGTTGAGCTTACCAGAACTTTAGCCTGTGAGGTTGAGTTTTGGAATACGTTTGATCCCACGATTGTCGAGGGGTCTCGTGAGGAAAGATTGGATGCCTACCGAATGGTACGGGATTATTTAAAGAAAAAACTCATACAGCGTTTTGGAGAACCGGAATGACGGTCTATCTGGCTTCAACCAGTCCACGCCGGGCGGAACTGTGCGCTCAGATCGGGCTTGCGGTCTCTGTACTTGTGACGGAGGGCGTGGATGAAACGCCACATCGTGGCGAAGTGCCGAGGCAGTATGCAGTGCGTATGGCGAGGTTAAAAGTCGAACAGGCTGTTGCAGGTTTATCAGAGCCGAAAGAGGGTGACGTGATCATTGCGGCAGATACAGTATTGGCTTCGGGGCGGAGAATCCTGCCCAAGACCGAAGATGTTATTGTAGCCGAGGGCTATTTACGGCATCTATCAGGGCGTAATGTTCGGGTTTGGGGCGGTATTGCGGTGGCGCACTATCAGGCGGGGGTTTGGCAGAAGAAAATACGACTTTCTGAGACCCGATTACGCTTTGCACGCTTGCCAAAGGGCGAGATGATGGATTATCTTGCATCTGGTGAATGGCGCGGCTGTGCTGGTGCGATTGCGATACAGGGCGCGGCAGCGCGTTTTATTGATCGCCTTCAGGGGTCGTATAGTAATGTTGTTGGTCTGGATGTCGCGTTGTTATGGCGATTGTTGTAATCCGCTCACGGCAGTGGTGCTTTGCACCACACCTCCGCGAGGGCGCGGCATTCGCCGCGGCGGGCGGTCGCCCTTGCCAAAACCTTCGGTTTTGGTTGGTGCAGCCCAAAAAGATTGTTGTTGCAAAGTCGCCTAAGCTCTAAAGAACTTAGGCGAAAGCGAGCAAAGCGAAGCCGTGGCGGAAGCCACGCCCCCGTGGAGACGGTAGGGCAACGAGCCAACAGGCTCGCCCTGCCTGTCGTGAACGATAAAGGAATAAAATTATGGATAGAGAATTCCCTGGTGTTGCCGCAATGCTCGCAAAAGCAAAAAAGCGTATCCCGCATTTTGCCTGGGAGTACCTGAATGGTGGTATCGGGCGCGATATGGGCAAGGCGCATAACCGCGAATCTTTGGATAATGTGCGTTTATTACCGAATTACCTGCACCATACTGGTGCGGAGATGGACACCACGACAACGATTTTAGGCCAAGAGTTTGCGGCTCCGTTCGGGGTTGCGCCCATTGGTCTGGGCGGTTTGATGTGGCCGAAAGTCGCGGAATATTTGGCCAAGGCTGCACAGGGGCAGAATATCCCCTTTACCATGAGTACCTTTGCCACTGCTACGGCGGAAAATGTTCGGGCGCAAGGTGGTAAGAACGCCTGGTTTCAGCTGTATAAACCGAATGATCCTGAGGTGCGGGAGCATCTCATCTCTCGTGCCGAGAACGCAGGTTTCGATACCATGCTCTTGACGGTGGATATTCCCGTCATGACGCGGCGGGAGCGCGAGTTTGCCGTTGGGCTGTCTTTGCCGCCGAATATGGACTTGAGCAATATTATCCAAATGTTGTTGCGTCCGCGTTGGCTGCTTGAGACCTTAATGCACGAAGTGCCGAAATTTCATCTGCTTGATCAGTATGTTCCGAATAATTTAGGCCGCCAAGGCGCGGCCTATTATGTTTCGGAATTGATCAGGGGTCACCAGTCTGTTGATCAATTAAAAGAATTACGTGATCGTTGGAAGGGGAAGCTTCTGATCAAGGGCTTGCAGTCCGTCGCCGATGTGGCACGGGCAAAAGAGCTTGGCTATGACGGTGTGCTTATCTCAAACCATGGTGGGCGGCAGTTAGAATCAGCCCCTTCAGCTGCCGATGTTTTGCCCGAATTACGGCGTGAATTCCCAGACTATACCTTGCTTGCAGATGGTGGCGTGCGCCATGGTGCGGATATCGCCAAGCTGTTGGCTCTAGGGGCAGATATGGTAATGGTGGGACGCGCCATGATGTACGGCGTGTGCGGGGCAGGGGAAGCAGGTGCGGATCATGTGATGAAGGTTCTCAAAGAAGAACTTGTCGGCACAATGGGGCAGCTTGGGGTGACAAGGCCTGCTGAGTTAAAGAATTGTGTATATAATAGCTAATCTCATATAATTTGATCGTATTTTCCAAGCGACTCGTCTTTGTCATTCCCGCGAAAGCGGGAATCTATTTTAGGTAATATACCTATTTTAAGTTCTAAGGGTCAATGGATCCCTGATCAAGTCAGGGACGACCCCTGCCTTCGCTGGCTATATATGCTCTCCCAAGCAATGATGGACTGCTTGCGTTTTGTGCCCCACATATAGCCGCCAAGTTCTCCGCTTTTGCGAATGACGCGGTGGCACGGGATGGGAAACGCAATCGGATTGCGGCCTATGGCTGTACCCACTGCACGGGATGCTGTTGGTTGCCCTATTGCTTCTGCTATCTGGCCATAGGTTGTAAGCTTACCTTGCGGTATCTTCAAAAGAGCCTCCCAAACCTTGAGTTGAAACGGCGTGCCAGAAAGATGCAGAGCAATCCGATCCAAAGCTGAAAAGTCTTTCTGGAAAATCTGTAACACCTGTTGCTGAAGATCATCGATACCGTGCTGGAGCACAGCATTTGGGAATTTTGCCTGTAGATTTTCCAGACCTTGGCTTTCGTTGTTTTCAAAAGCGACATGGCAAATACCGCGCGGTGTCGATGCAATGACCATCCCGCCAAAGGGGCTTTCGGCAAAACCATAGCATATGGGAAGGCCAGCACCACCCTGTCTGAATTGCCCTGGTGTCATGGCCTCGATAGTGATGAACAGGTCATGTAACCTGCTTGTACCAGAAAGACCAATATCACAGGCGACATCCAGCAAAGATTGTTGATCATCCATCAAGGCGGCCTTGGCATGATTGAGACTCAGATACTGCATGAATTTCTTTGGGCTTACCCCCGCCCATTGCGTAAAGAGCCGTTGAAAATGGTATGGACTAATATGAACCGCTGCTGCAATAGTCTCTAGTGAAGGGTTTTCTTGATGATGCGCAACGATATAGTCAATGGCGCGGGCAATTCGGCTATAATTTCTTTCAGCTTGTGTATTCATGTATTCTTTTTAGGGTATTTTTTCATCATTGCGCGACCCGTTTCTTGCGGCAATGAATGCGCCTAGGGTAATGGCCGCGCAAGCAACAAGAACAGTCCAGGTTGCCTCGGCAAAGCCTGCCATGATCATCAAGAGCGTTGAAAACAAAGGCGAGGCATAACTGAGCACCCCCAACAGCGCGATATTGCCTTGTTTCATGCCGTGATCCCAAACGAAAAAGGCTAGGCCCACAGGACCTAAGCCCAATCCAACAATCGCAAGCCATTGCAAAGTCGTCTCTGGCCATTGAGTTGTTTCAAAGCCCAAATGACATAGCAAGGCCAATAGGGCAGAAACACAGCAATATCCTGTGATCACATCGGTTGGAGTGTCCGCAAAGCGTCGTGAAAGTACCGAATAGCTTGACCAGATTATGGCGCATAGTCCTGCCATGACATAGCCTAAAGTCGCGCCAGAATCGAAATCTATCCCTTTAGAGCGTGTAATCAGCAATCCTGCACCCAACAGTCCCAACATGGCACCGACAAAATGCCGTATGTGTAATTTTCCCTCTGGTAGACAGGCTGCGAACAGCACAATCAGCAAAGGCCATAGGTAGGCGATGAGACTGGCCTCGACCACAGGTGCATTACGCAAAGCGGTGAAATAACAGAAATGATAGCCAAACAGTCCGAAAATGCCTAATGCCCAAACCTTTGGTGGCTGAATAAAGGCTTGGGCCAATGTCCCGCGCCAAAGCCCTACCCCGATGCCGCCAAGACCTGCAAGGCCAAAACAAATTGCCGCAAGCTGAAATGGCGGCATTGTACCGCTTGCGGCGGTCAATAAAGCCAACAATGCCCATAGGGCAATGGCGACAAAGCCAATCAAGGTGGCGCGGGTCTGAGGTGATGGGGAAGTGTTCATGTAGCTAATCACCATCAATCAAATGGACAAAGCTGCCACTGACAGAGCGCAATTTCATGCCTTCTTCGGGGCAGGGGCTTCCCCAAGCATCGGCTGTGGAGAATAATGGCTGTTCGGTGGCGGTTTCTGCTTTGCCATAGTGGAACTCGTGGCCTCTGTATGTAGCGCCTTTTATCCCGAATAGATGATCGTGCATCAGGGTAGCCTGTCTGTAGCCTAGGGCGCGTTTGCGTTCCATCAGGCGAAATCCTACGGGCAGCAGACCGAGCATTTTGTGGCGATTGCCTGCATGGTCAATCAGATAGTGTCCTAGAACCATATAGCCGCCGCATTCACCGTGGATGGATACGCCAGATTGCGCCGCCTTCTGCATGGCACTATGAAAGTTTTCCGCTTGGGAAAGCTGCTCTGCGAACAGTTCAGGATAGCCACCGGGTAGAAAAATAGCTTCGGCTAAGGGGTCTGGAGCTTCATTGTTCAGGGGTGAAAAGGTGGTTATTTCGTGTCCCTGTTGCCGCCAAGCTTGAATCTGCCCACTGTACAGGAAACTGAACGCGGTATCCTGTGCCACCGCGAGCCGTTGCACCGTAAGGGGTAATAATCCATTTTGCATGGGATAGTCTGCCACGGGCTGCATGGCAGCCAGCAAGGTTTCGGTGTTCAAGTGCCGATCGAGCCGTCGTGCCATTTTGTCTTGTTTGCTGTCGTGATCATCTAGTTCGGCGGCCTGCACCAGCCCAAGGTGACGCTCTGGCAGCGCAAAGACCTCGTGA
>JAHDDM010000037.1 GCA_020629355.1 Rhodospirillaceae bacterium | reverse complement strand
GGGCAATATTTGCAGTGTTCATTCCAAAGGGCGAAGGCGGAATAGTACAGAGAATTTGTCGTGATTGTACTTGGTATCCCTCTGGTACATCATGTGCCATGACAATTTCGCCATCAAATAAGGGGTCTTGTTTTTTCGGTGACATGATGTGAACACGCTTTGCGCCTGAGACTATTGCAGGGAATTTCTGGTTAAGTGCGAATTGCGTTTTTCTTCCCATCCGTGCAATCGAAAAAATACCATCGGGTTTTTTACTGTTTAATACTTGAAAATCAAAATCTTGATTGTTGAAGTTTATTTCGGTATATTCAGTGTTCATGGCATGTGCCAAAGCCCGTAGCTGATTGATGTGACCCGCTTTGCCATCACTCAATAGCCAAATATAGAGCGAATGAGTCGTTTTTTGTCCAAGCATGGTTTATATCCTGAAATCTTTAACAAACTCTATATCATGGATAGGTTCTTGATGGGAACGTGTGAAAAGATTTTATCTTTCCGTCATTGTGCTGAAACGGGCTGTACCGAGGCAGCAGATTTTCGCGCGCCAGTGCTGAAACGTGCCGATGGTGAGATTGATTACGGGGTGTTTTGCAAAATTCATGCGCGTGCGCGTAATGGTCAATGGAACTATTTCGCCGATATGAACGCCGATGAAATCGAAGACTTTCGCCATCAAAGCTATTCCTGGCATAAATCAACAGTAGAAAATCTCTCAAAAACAGCGTTACATGCAGTCTTGCACAGCACGGATTTTTTAGACGATAACGTGCTGTTTTCAGCATCTGGCATTAAGACGCAAAAGCGCGTTATCCCGCCAGAGATTAAACAGGCTTTAGAGCAGATGCAGCTAGAAGATGTACCCGATGAAGCATCTCTGAAGGCGCGTTTTCGTTTGCTGGTGAAGCGGTACCATCCCGATGTACAACCAGAAAACCCACACAATCTTGCGCGTCTGCAAAGTATCAATTCCGCGTATAAAACATTGAAAGAATATTTATGTCGCGAAATTGTATGATTTTTTATCGAAAAGAGTGTAGCTTTTCGCCATAATCAAAAGCATATTTCTCACCTTCTGGAATCCTGATGATGCCAAAATCCTATTCTATGTTGATTGACGGAGCTTGGGTTGCGGCGCAAGATGGTAAGACATTTTCAAGCATTAACCCAGCGACAGGTGAAATTTGGGCAACGTTCCCTGAGGCGAGTGCCGATGATGTGGATCGTGCAGTACAGGCAGCGTATCGCGCGGTGCATTCTGGTGCATGGGCGTCAATGACGGCGACTGCACGCGGTCACTGCTTGCGGCGTTTGGGAGATTTAGTAGCAGAACATGCGGAATCTTTGGGTGAGGTTGAAACCACCGATACTGGAAAAATGTTCAAGGAAACCCGTTGGCAAGGCCAATATATTGCGGAATATTTCCAGTATTATGGCGGCTGTGCTGATAAAATTCACGGTACAACTTTACCCGTGGATAAACCTGAGATGTTTGTCTTCACTGAACGCGAGCCATTAGGCGTGATTGCAGCGATTGTGCCGTGGAATTCGCAACTCTTTCTGAGTGCTGTAAAAATCGGCCCTGCTTTAGCCGCGGGGAATACGGTGGTTTTGAAGGCTTCGGAACATGCCCCTGCTGCTATATTGGAATTTGGTCAACTGGTTGCACAGGCTGGAATTCCTGATGGAGTGGTGAATATTGTCACTGGCGGCGGTGTACCCTGTGGGAAGGCTTTAACGAGCCATCCTCTGGTGGCACGGGTGTCCTTTACTGGCGGGGCAGGGGCGGCGAAGCAGGTGGTGTGTAATTCTGCTGAAAACTTTGCCGAGGTCTCGCTGGAACTTGGCGGCAAGTCGCCATTCATCGTTTTCGAGGATGCGGATATTGACAGTGCGGTGAATGGTTCTGTTGCAGGAATTTTCGGTGCTTCAGGGCAGAGCTGTGTTGCGGGTTCTCGTCTCTTGTTACACGAGGCCATTGCTGATGAATTTTTATTGAAAATTCAAAATATTGCGGAGAATGTCAAGATCGGTGACCCCATGAAGGATGACACTGAAATGGGGCCTTTATGCACGGCGGCGCAGATTGCGCATATTGAGCGTGAGATAGCCCATGCGGTTCTGGAAGGTGGACGGGTTTTGTGCGGTGGTGCGCGGGTAAAAATCGGCGCGGGGCAGTTTTTTGCCCCGACAATTATCGAGTGCCCAGATCCGAAGATGCGGATTGTCGATACTGAATTATTCGGTCCTGTGCTGAGCGTAGTGCGCTTTAGAAACGAATCTGAGGCGATAGAGCTTGCGAATCGTAGCCGATATGGTCTGGCGGCGGGTATCTTTACTCGTGATAACGCGCGGGCATTGCGGATGTCAAAAGCCCTTGAGGCAGGTATTGTTTATGTGAATACCTACCGTGCGATTTCACCGATTGCGGAGTTTGGCGGTATGAAGGATTCTGGCCACGGACGGGAAAGCGGTTTTCAGGCCATGTATGACTATACCCGAAGTAAAACGGTCTGGATGAATACGTCATCCGAGCCTTTAGGCAGTATGTTTGTGGCCCGATAAAGGAGTAGATAATGAAATTTCATCTTGCTATCAACCTTGAACGCAATGACGATACAATAGATATCCGCTCCGTTCGAGACCACACCCTGGAGATGGTGCAAATGGCGGATGCTGCTGGCTTTGAAATTGTTTGGGCGGCGGAGCATCACGCCTTGGAAATGACCATAGCGCCGAATCCCTTTCAGATTTTGACATGGTGGGGCGAGCACACTGAAAATATCCGCCTTGGTTGCGGTGTGGCGAATGCCTGCTATTGGCATCCGATTAACCTTGCGGGCGAGGCCGCCTTGCTGGATGTTTTATCGGACGGGCGATTAGAACTTGGTTTGGGTTCAGGCGCGTATCAACGTGAATTTGATCGGATGCGCCCTGGACTGTCGCAAAAAGAAGGTTATCGTTATGTTCAGGAAATGTTGCCTTTAATTACAAAGCTTTGGCAAGGTGACGTGGAGCATGACGGCGAATTTTGGCAGTTCCCGAAAGCGACTTCCTGTCCCAAGCCTCTACAGGATGATGTGCGGATTTGGGTTGCGGCGCGCTCGCCTATTACTTTTGATTATGCTGTCGAGCAGAACTGCAATATTATGAGCTGGCCTTTGACTCTGCCCTTTGCCGAGGCCGCGAAATATCGAACATTTCTTGATGAATCCATTGCAAAATATGGTGGGAAATTTAATGGAAATTTTGCCATGATGCGCCATACCGCGGTATATGAAAGTGCACAACATCGTGAATTGGCTATTGATGCAGTGCGTACTGTCCTGGCACGCTTTGGCAATTTGATGACGGCTACGGGTGATGTGCATAATGGCTTTCCAGATGCGGTGGCGTTGGAAAGTCTTGAAGGCAATGCACGGGTTGCACCAGATATGCTCGAAGAAAACCTGCTGTTTGGTAATCCTGAACAGGTGATTGCTAAGCTGAAAATGTATCAGGATATTGGCGTGGATTCGTTTATTTACTATGCCAGTATGGGGTTGGATATGGCGCAACAAAAACATTCACTGCGGCTGTTTATTGAACAGGTCATGCCAGAGTTTGCTTGATGGAAACAGCGTACACTCTACAGGGGCAGGGGAAAACAACCCTTGTTCTGATTCACGGCTTGGGTTTAACGCGCCAAAGTACTTGGGGCGATATTGCGCCAGTATTGGCGCACCGCTTTCAGGTACTCAGCTATGATTTACCAGGGCATGGTGAAAGCCCATTACCAGAAAGCCCACCGACTTTATTTTCCTTGACTGAACAGTTGAAGAATTTACTGGATCAGCTACATATCGAAAAGGCAGTTCTGGTAGGTTTTTCTCTTGGCGGTATGATCAATCGGTCTTTTGCGCTTCGGTACCCAGAGCGGGTACAGGGTCTCGTGGTGCTGAATTCACCTCACGAACGCGGAGAAGAGCAGCAGAAATTTGCCGAAGAACAGGTCGATATTGGCGCACCAGCAGATATGATCGAGCGTATTTTACAGCGTTGGTTCAGTGCGGAATTTCTTGAAAATCAGAAAGATAAGGTAGATAAAATTCGCAAAATTGTTCTGGCGAATGATACTCAAAACTATATCGCCCATCGACGGGTGCTGGTGCATGGTGTAAAGGAATTGATTCGTCCCCAGCCTCCGATTGCGGTACCAAGCCTGATGATGACTGGAGAAAACGATAGCGGCAGCACACCAGAGATGTCACGCGCAATAGCGGCAGAAATGCCTAACGGCGAGGTCTCTATCGCACCAGACCTGAAGCATTTCGGCCTGTTAGAACAACCAGAAATTTTTACAGCAGCTATCGAGAAATTTCTCAACTCTGCCTAGAGACAATGAATAATGTTAAATAATTTTAGACAAGCTTCGCAGTCTGTTTTGGCATTACCCCGCTATGCCAAGCGTATCATTGTCATGGCGGTGGATATTAGTCTTTGTATTCTTACTGTTTGGGTGGCATTTTATCTTCGCTTAGGCGAAGTGGTTTCCCTTGCAGACCGTGCGCTTTGGGCTGTGGTTATTTCGCTCGCCCTTGCCTTGCCTATTTTTGCGGTGTCTGGATTATATCGCGCTATCTTCCGCTATTCAGGCTGGTCCAATATCATTTCTGTTATGCAAGCAGTAGCTGTTTATGGTTTACTCTACGCTGGCATCATTACAGCTATGGGTATTCAAGGTACGCCCCGAACAATCGGACTGATTCAACCCGTTTTATTGTTTCTGGCCATTGGCGGGTCTCGAACTTTGGTGCGCTATTGGTTTGGTGATGCCTTGCGGAGTAGGTTGAAAGCCGAAGGCGTGCCTCGATCACTGATTTATGGCGCTGGCAGTGCAGGGCGACAGTTGCTTTCTGCGCTGGATAACAGCCGTGAAATGCAGGTGGTGGGTTTTTTGGATGATGATGAACGTCTGCATGGTCAAGTCCTGAATGGTCAAGCCATTTCTGCTTCCGCTGATCTTCCTCGTCTTATTGAAACCAAAGGGATCACACATGTGCTGCTTGCAATGCCTTCGGTGAGCCGAAGGCGGCGTAACGAGATACTCAGCAGTATTAAACCGCATCGTGTTGCAGTACGCACACTGCCTAGCCTCACTGATCTGGCAGAGGGGCGTGTGACGACTACGGATTTGCGTAATCTTGATATTGACGAGCTTATGGGGCGTGAACCAGTAACGCCTGATCAGACGCTGCTTGCGCAGAATATCTTGGATAAGGTGGTGCTGGTTACTGGTGCAGGCGGTTCGATAGGTAGTGAACTTTGTCGACAGATTGTCAAGGTTAAGCCTAAGGCACTGTTGCTGGTAGAGATAAGCGAATATGCCTTGTATTCTATTCACGCTGAGCTGGAGGGGCGGGAAGTCGCTCTTGTGCCTCTCTTGGCCTCAGTGCAAGATATTGATCGCATGGGGGAGATTATCGGAACATGGCAACCTGATACAATCTATCACGCAGCTGCTTACAAGCATGTGCCGTTGGTTGAGCATAATGTGATTGAAGGCGTGAAAAACAATGTTTTTGGTACGCTTGCGACGGTGCAGCTTGCGATTGAAAAAGGCGTATCCGATTTTGTTTTGATTTCCACCGATAAGGCTGTACGTCCGAGCAATGTCATGGGGGCAAGTAAGCGTCTGGCTGAGTTATGTTTGCAGTCTCTGTTTGATCATCATTCCAAGAGCGGGAAAACACAACTTTCTATGGTGCGTTTTGGCAATGTCCTGAATTCTTCTGGCTCTGTTATTCCGAAATTTCGCCAGCAGATTAAAAATGGCGAGGCAATCACCCTCACCCATCCTGAGATTACACGTTACTTTATGTCTATTCCAGAAGCTGCTCAGCTGGTTATTCAGGCGGGTGCCATGGCCAGAGGAGGGGATGTGTTTATTTTGGATATGGGCGAACCAGTACAAATTGATGATTTAGCGCGGCGGATGATTGAGCTTTCGGGTCTTACGGTCTGTGATGTGCAAAACCCTGATGGTGATATTGCCATTAGTATTACTGGCTTACGTCCGGGAGAGAAGCTTTATGAAGAGTTATTATTGGGCGATGATCCTCAGCCAACGCGCCATTCCAAAATTCAGCGCGCGCAAGACCCCTTTGTGTCTTGGCAGGAGCTTGAAGCAGACCTGTCTATCTTGCGTGCCGCCGTGCACAAGAACGACATTGATGAGATTCTGAATATCTTTAGGAAGCGGGTTACTGGCTACCGACCAAGCACGGAAGTGGTGGATTGGGTCTATGCGAAGCAGGAGGAAGTCTGAAAAGAAAATGGCGACCCCAACGGGGATCGAACCCGTGTTACCACCTTGAAAGGGTGGTGTCCTAACCGCTAGACGATGGGGTCAGCGCGCTGGTCACTACATCGTTTTTTTATCAGCATTTGTCAAGCAAAACTCACTGTTCTTTGTAAGACTTTTTGGCGTTGTATAAAAGGTGTCTTTTGGCGCGATATTTGCATGTTCTTGAAGCGTATTCTTCTGCCATTCAATTAGATTTTCCGATGTCTTTGCGTACTGTTCATACCATTAGCCAAGCGCTCAGAGCGCAAAGCAGTCGATTCAGTTCGGTCAGTGAGAATATTGCCAATCTGAATACCACAGGATATAAGCGCAGCACGGTACATTTTTCCGAAATGATGGCGGGGAATCATAACCAGGTCAATCCGGCAGCGCATAATGGTGGCAACGAATCTGGTGCAAGTACCCATGCGGCAACTTTTAATGGTATTTCTTCCCGTATGGCGCGTGATCACATGGGTGACGGGCAATTTCATCAAACAGGCGGTGATCTTGATTTGGCCATTCAGGGCAGTGGCAAATTTATCGTTCGAGACTATGACGGAGATGATTTTTCTGTTGCTGGTGAAACCTATTTGACCTCGGCAGGCAATTTTGAGGTGCGGCCTTTTTATAAGGGCGGGGTGCAGTCTTTGGAAAATCAGGGTCTCTATCTGTCTGATCAGAATGGTCATAATGTCATGGGACTGATGTACAGTGAAGCCACGGGTGAATACGAGACCGTTAATAGCGTAGGCAGTTTAAGTCCAATTCGGCTGGCAAAGGCGGCTTCCAAGGAGGCAACCGAAGCGATTGCGACATCAGAAGTTGTCTTTGGTGGTAATTTGCCCTCTGATACGCCAGTTGGAGGCAGTGTTACCTTGGGCATGAATCTGTACAATGGCCACGGTAAGGTTAATGCAGCAGGCGATGGTGCAGACTCCCGTTTCACGGATACTATCCCAATGAGCTTTATTCTTACGAAGCTTGCGACGAATGTTTGGGGTATTAAGATGCTGAATTCACAAAAAGTCGGTGGTAAGAATGTGGATGAATTGGCTGAAAATGAAATCCCTTATGGCGATGAGATTCCTTTAGCGGCGGTAAGTTCTGAAGCCGTACAGGAACAGCTTGGCTGGCGGATTCAATTCGATGGTGATGGGCAACCTTTGCGGGTTTGGACTGGTGGCGGCAATTTCCCGCCAGCAGGTTCAACGGTGATCACGGATTTTAATAATTTCCGTGTGCCCATTACGGTAACAGCGCCGAATCCGGCACAGGTAATTGAAGACCCCAATAATCCAGGGCAATTTTTGCGTAATCCCGCCTTGCCGAAATATGTCGAAAAAGAACTAAATTTGAAATTCGACTTTCGTAATGTTGACAGCTATGGCGGCGAGAGTACAGTGACTTTGACCCCGAATGGACGTACTGTTACTGTTCGGCAGTTCACAAATTTGAGTGTTGCCAGTGATGGTATAGTCTACCGGCATTTTGATGATGGGGCGCAAGTTCCTCTGGCGAAACTGGTTGCGGGTGTTGCGCGTAGCATCAATGGTCTGGATGATGTTAGTGGCACTTTATCGCGGATCGGTAGTCGTTCTGGCGAGGTGAGTGTTTTAGCTTTGGATTCTTCAGGCTCGCAAAGGCTTCTTACTGGAGTTCTTGAGGCTTCGGATGTTGATTTAGCTGAAGAGTTCTCAGAGATGATCATTAACCAGCGCGCCTACAGTGTGAGCACCAAAACCTTAACGACAGCCATTGAAATGCAGGAACGTGCAGTTCAGCTTAAAAAGTAAAGAGTACAGGCTATATCTTTCACTTTTTCCCATGACGACACTTCCTAAAGTTCTGCAATGGCTCGCTGGTCTCATGCTTTTGTTGCATTTACCACGAGCATTTGGTTGGGATTCGGTAGCGCAAATAATATTTTCGCACCTAGCTTTTGTGCCTTTACGCTTTCAAGGTGTCGAATATCTGGCGGTGAGTCCTCTGGCCTCGATATTGTCGCCGATTGGCTATAGCCTAATACATGGCGATTGGTTGCATCTGTTTGTTAATCTTGCCATGCTCGTTGCTTTTGGCAAGGTTGTCGTGACTTTATTCGGGATACGCATCTTTATCTTGCTGTATATTCTTGGCGCGTTGGCTGGTTCGAGTAGCGACTTGATGATTGCACAGGATGCACAGCGCCCTCTTATAGGGGCTTCAGCAGCAATTTCGGCTTTAATCGGGGCGATCACTTGCCTGGGAATGACCCAAACTCGCCCAATGCCGCGCCCATTCGATAGTCGAATACGGAGTAGACAGTTCCTGTTTGTTTGGATTGGGATCAACCTGTTGTTTGGACTGATCCCTTATGCCGCGAACATGGCGATTGCCTGGTATGCGCATCTGGCGGGGTTGGCAGTTGGGTATATTTACGCCCGTTTTCGTTTATAGTCTATAGTTCTTTATCGCTCACGCCTATCGGCCTTATGGCCTAGGCTCCGCGGGGGCGCCACATACGTGGCGGTCGCGCAGTCGCGCTCCTTATAGCCTATCCCATATAAAATGATCATATGGGACAGGCTATAGTTCTTTATCGCTCACGCCAGTCGGCCTTGCGCCTAGGCTCCGCGGGGGCGCCACATACGTGGCGGTCGCGCAGTCGCGCTCCTTA
>JAHDDM010000036.1 GCA_020629355.1 Rhodospirillaceae bacterium | reverse complement strand
AATTATGCGCAATGGGCAAGACCTCGGCGCGGCAATACCGATACAGGCCATAGATGCCTGATTTATATCGCGGCGGTGCATCAACCGCACGGCGTGTCCCTTCAGGATAGATAATCACATCAATACCGCTATCCAGCCGTTGCTGCACAGTACGCATCATGCCTTGCAGAGCCTTCGCACCGCCAGAGCGATTGATCGGGATAAAGCCAAGTCGGCGCAAATACCAGCCGAACGGAGACCAGAACAAAACCTGCTTTGCAACACCAACCGCGTCTGGATAATAGTAACGCAAGGCCAGTGTTTCCCATGCCGATTGGTGCTTCACTGCCAATATCCGCCCTCGACTGTGCGAATCGGGGCGTTGAGGGCGAAAATCGCAACGAATGCCTAAAACATTGCGCACCAGAAACATCACCAAAACGATATAAAAGTCCGAAATCCAACGCGCGGAACGATAGCTGAGCAAAGAAGGTGCACCTAAGATGGTGATGACCGTAGTCATAGAGTAAAACAAAGCATCAAAAGCCAGGCAGCGTAAAAGATTGATCGGTTTCATTAGGATATAGCCTATGTCATATAAAATGATCATATGACATAGGCTATAGGAGCGCAAGTGCGCGACCGTCGCGTATAAGAGGCGAGGAGCGGTTCTACCGCGACAGGGATAAATTATGTGGCGCCCCCGCGGAGCCTAGGCCGTAAGGCCAACAGGCGTGAGCGATAAAGGGTTATAACTAGTTCTGTATATCATATTATACAGAACTAGTTATAGAATACCTGCATAAATTTTGAGCCTAGGAACTTTGCCAATTCACTGCTGAGCAACCGCCAACCCAAGAGAGAACCATACCAGTTTTCCAGAGGCAAGGCTTCAGGATGTGCGGCATAAGGAATCCAGGTCACTTCGGGCATACGCGAGGTAAAATGCCACAGCGCGCGCGGTAGGTGATAATGTGCACTCACCAGCACCACCCGTGGACTTTGGGCTTTGCCACGAGTCTCCGCAAGCCACGCGGCAACCTCGTGGGCATTGCCTAGAGTATCACGCGCTTCACGCCCAAGGAATATGCGCTTTGCTGTATCTACAGACAGTTCTGGCAGAACATCCTGCAACCGAACCCCTTCACCAACACCAGAAATAAACAGTTTCGGCGCAACCCCATCTTGCAGCAGCTCAAGACCCGCCGCAATACGTTGGTCTCCGCCTGTCAAGACGACGATGCTGTGATTTGCATGACGCTGCATGGCCACCCTACCATCCGTATCAAGCTGTTCAATATAGGCGACATAGCCGAACAGGGCTGCACTCCACAACAGTGCAGCTCCCATGATCAACAAAAAGAGGCGCGATATATTCATCATCCTACTCAAAAACGAAAACGGTCATCATTTAGATGGCAAAACAGATTGCAACATTTGGGAGTCTCTAGTATTTCTTGGTTCAATAGACCATCCACAATGATTTTGCCACCATGACTCAAGCGGAAAATTCCCATTATCCCGACACAATAGACGTTGTGTGTGATCATTGCTCAAGTGGTTATCATGTCTCGATCATGCATTTTGCCGATAGCTTCAAGCATCAGTTCCATTGTCCTTCGTGCGAGCAGACTTGGGATGAGTATCTGGATATTCCTGTTTGGGAGGAACTACGCGGTCCTGCACGCGAGCTTCGGCGCATAGAGCAGGAGAAAGAGAAACAGGCTATTGAAGCCGAGATTCGCAAGGTGCGCGAGCAACAGGCCAAAGAACAGGCGGCGCGAGAAGCCGAGGAGAAAGCCCGCAATGATGCGCGAGAACAAGCAGAGCGAGAGGCTAAAGAACTGGCAGAACAGGAAGCGCAAGAGCAAGCAGAACAAGAGATAGCGCGTTTAGAACAAGAAGCAGAATCCGCACGCCTTGAAGCAGAAGAAACAGCACTCGCTGGAAGAACAGAGGCCACAAACCTTGAGCCTGGAGCGAAGAAATCGAAACAAAAACCTGCAAGAAAATCCAAAAAGAACACCCTGCCAGCCACACCAAAAGGCTTCATTGGCAAAATACTGATGCTGGTCAACCCCGTCCGCTGGGGACAATTTTCAATCGCACCATTGTTTTTTAGCATCATGTTCCTGACATTCATCTATATCGGTAGTGTGGGATATTTCTATGTCAACCGCGATGATATTGTGCAGGCCAACCCGCTTGCAGCGGGGCCCTATCACGCTGTTGGGATTCCCGTATCACCCGTTGATGGGCTGAATGTTCGGATTACAGATATTGAACGTAAAGATATCAAAGTCCCTGGTGAACGGACGCAATACGAATTCAATATCCGCACCAAGGTGCGCAATTTCTCTGGTGCGGAACGCCGTTTGCCCTATTTGCGTTTTTCGGTGCTGAATCTTGAAGGCGAGCGTTTGGAGTTTTGGGATGTTGATTTAACAGGTCGGGTTTTACAGGCCAACGAGGAAATGAATGTCGCCACGGTCATTCCTGAAGAATTCATTGGTGACGAGCGCGTTGATTCCTTTGTCGCACGTTTAATCTCGAAGGCAGAACGAGAATATCTTGGCATTGGTCAAGAGGTCGAAAACATTGCCGCAACATCATAAAAGATACCGCTAAACCATGCGCCGTCTGCCCAATTATCTCACTGCATTTCGCCTGCTGGTCTCGCCATTGATCCTGCTATTGATCTTTATGGGCGAGCCGCGCTCGGCGGCGTTCCTTGGGTATCCTGAATTCCTTGCCTGGCTTGCCTTAGGCATTTTTGCCCTTGCAGGGATTACCGATTATCTTGATGGCTATCTGGCACGAAGTCGCGGCTGGTACACCAGACTAGGGAAATTGATGGATCCCATTGCCGATAAGGTATTGGTCATTTCGGTCATTGCGGCCTTGCTGGCAGTGGATCGGTTGCCCGATTGGCACTTTATCCCTGCACTGATCATCATCATCCGCGAGATATGTATCGCTGGCTTGCGCGAATTTCTCAGCAACGCACAGAACGAACTTCCAGTATCTTTTTCAGGCAAGATTAAAACTTTTATCCAGATTTTTGCACTCGGCTTTATGATCGCTGCACCAGCCGGAGACACACTATTACCCGCGACTACCATCGGCCTGACCTTACTTTGGCTTGCCGCTGCCGTCACTGTCATCAGTGCCTATGAGTATGTTCGCGGGGTTATGCCACAACTGGATTTCTCTGACGATGAAGACTCAAAATAATACCCCGCGCATTGTTGGGCTTGCAGGCTTTAGCGGTAGTGGCAAAACAACACTTATCTGTACGCTCCTACCCATGATCAAGGCACGTGGCCTATCGGTCTCGACGCTCAAACACGCCCACCACAACTTTGATGTTGATCAACCAGGCAAGGACTCCCATCGTCACCGCGAAATGGGTGCCCACGAGGTACTGATTACCTCAAAAACACGCTGGGCCTTAATGCATGAAAACCGTGATCAAGCCGAACCAACGCTGGCAGAATTACTGAAACATCTATCGCCCGTGGATATTGTGCTTGTTGAGGGTTTCAAGTCTGAGAATTTCCCGAAAATTTTCCTGCACCGCGCAGCATTTCGCGCCACTGTACAACCGAATGATCTGAGGGCTTTTCAAGGCTTGGTGGCTATTGCCACTGATACTCCAAAAGCCATTGATCCCACCATTACCTTGCCGATTCTTGATCTGAATGATCCTGAAGCCCTCATTGGATATATTCTGGCACTGAAGTGATGACGACACCCCCTAGAAAGCTTTTACCTTTGGACAGGGCTTTTGCGCGCATCAATGACCTTGCTGCCATTGCAGAGAGCGAAACCGTTGCGCTCGCAGCCAGTATTGGCGGGCGTTTTCTCTATCAGGATATTTGTGCTGAACATGATGTGCCGCCCTTTAAGAACAGTGCTGTGGATGGCTTTGCCTTGCCTGTAACCGCACAGGCTGGCGAAACCTTTAGCCTAAAACAGCACCTTCCCGCTGGGCGCATCGCCGCGCCTTTAGAGCGAGACGAAGCAGCACAGGTCTTTACTGGCGGCATGATTCCGAACAATACCGCCGCAATTATCATGCGTGAGGACACCGAAAAAACCGTATCGGGTTTACGTCTCAACCGCGCGGCACAGGCTGGTGCGCATATCCGTGCCCAAGGCGAGGACTTTGCACGCAATGCGGTGATGTTCCGCGCTGGAGACCGCCTCGATAGTCGGCATATTGCCGCCCTTGCAGTGGCGGGATTATCAAAAGTCGCGCTTGTCAAACCTTTACGAATCGGTGTTTTTTCTGCTGGAAACGAAGTGCAGGATTTCGGCACTACCCTACAAGAGGGCACAATCCACGATGGCAACCGTCCCGCCTTGTGCCACCTGCTGCAACGCTTTGGCATGAACGTCATCGATTTAGGCATTGTTCCAGACCAGGCCGATACCATGGCGGCATTCATCACCGAACAGCAAGAGCATTTCGATGTCCTGTTCGCCAGTGCGGGCATGTCCGAAAGTGATACGGACCATACCGCCAATACCCTGAATCGTCTGGGCGAGAGTATCTTTTGGCAATTGGCAATTAAACCCGCGCGTCCCGTTGGTTTAGCGCGGTTCAAAAACAAAAATGGCCTTTGCTATGTCGTCGGCTTGCCTGGCAATCCCGCCTCCTGTCTGTTGGCGGCTTGGCTTATCGGCTTGCCACTATTGCATCGTCTCATGGGTGGAGTTGCGCGGTTGCCCAAACCACATTATGTCGAATCAGGCTTCAGCATCACCAAGAAACCCCACCGCCGCGAATTTATCCGTGTCCAGATTGATCAATCTGGTATTGCTCATCGTGTCTTCCCTAGTGGCAGTGCCACTCTATCATCTCTTGCTGCTGCTGATGGCGTGCTTGATCTGCCCGAAGGGCAGGACAGACTAGAGCAAGGCGACAGAGTAGTGTATTATCCCTTTACACATTTTTAGGAAGATACCGTGATGAAAATACTCTATTTTGCTTGGCTTGCAGAACGCCTCGGCTGCCCCGAAGAACAGATAACCAAACCAGACAATGTCCAGACCGCAGATGATCTCCGCCTTCTGATCCAGCAACGCTATCCTGAACAGGCCGCCATACTCGATAAACCCGATGCCTTACGGGTTGCGGTCAATCAGAATCTCGTCGATTGGCAACATCCCCTTACAGAGGATGACGAAATTGCATTCTTTCCACCCATGACAGGCGGATAATATGGAAGTGGAAGTACAAGAAGCTGCCTTTGATATTGGCCTCGAAACCGTCAACTTCAGCCAAATTGCCGCTAAACATCATGCTGGTGCAATCGCAAGCTTTATCGGGCTGGTGCGCGATTATCGTAACAACACTGCCTTGCAGGCCATGCGACTCCAGCACTATCCTGGCATGACCGAACGGATACTGAACGCACTTGTTACCACTGCCAAAGACCGATTCTCGTTACCTGCGGTGCGTCTGATTCATCGCCATGGCCTTCTGCAACCCACAGAACCCATCGTACTGGTCTTAACCGCCAGCGCGCATCGTGCAGCAGCCTTCGACGGTTGCGCATTCTTGATGGATCGGCTGAAAACCGATGCACCATTCTGGAAATGTGAATATGATCATCACGGGCAAGGCCATTGGGTCGAAGCCAAAATACACGATAATACACAGGCAGAAAAATGGGATGTTGATTGATTGATACAAATGCCGTACAAGACGGAACACTCTTGGTCGCTTCAAGACGTGCCTCCCTTAAAATCCAACCCCATCCAAGCGACGGATACAGGATATATCCATGTCTGATACCTATACAGAAATTCTTGAAAATCTTGACGAATATAAATTCGAAGGCGACGACTTCGGTCCTCTGCTGGATGATTCTTTCGGGGTAGAAGTCCTCGGCAAAGTCATTCCAGGTGAAATTATCTCCATTGATAGCGAATATGTCGTAATCGACACTGGCCTGAAATCCGAAGGCCGGATTTTGCTGCATGAATTCACCAGCATGGGCGAAAAAGAAGAAATTGCCGTTGGTGATATTGTCGATGTCTATCTCGAGCGCATGGAAAACAAAGATGGCGAGGTCGCCATTTCCCGCGAAAAAGCCAAACGCGAAGCAGCATGGCTTGATCTTGAGAAAAAACACACCGCCAAAGAAGAAGTCAAAGGCATGATCATGGGCAAAGTCCGTGGCGGCTATAATGTTGATCTTTCTGGCGCACCCGCCTTCCTGCCTGGTTCGCAAGTCGATCTGCGCCCCGTTCGCGATATTACGCCATTGATGAACATGGTGCAGCCATTCCAGATTCTGAAAATGGACCGCGAACGCGGCAATATTGTTGTCTCGCGCCGTATGATTCTGGAACAAGGCCGCGCTGAGCTGCGCAAAGAAGCGCTGAAAAAACTCGCCGTCAATCAGGTTGTCAAAGGTGTGGTCAAAAATGTTACCGATTACGGTGCTTTTGTCGATCTGGGCAATATCGACGGCCTATTGCACGTCACCGATATGTCTTGGTCACGTCTGCGGCATCCATCCGAAGCGGCGAAAGTCGGCGATATGCTTGAAGTGATGATCATTCGCTTCAACGAAGAAACTCAACGGATCAGCCTTGGCTTGAAACAACTTCAACAGAATCCTTGGCAAACCGCCGCTGAGAAATATATCAAGGGCGAACGCTTTGAAGGCCGTGTCACCAATATCACCGATTATGGTGCTTTTGTTGAACTGGAACCTGGCATTGAAGGTCTGGTACACCTTTCTGAAATGCGTTGGGTCAAGCGCAATATCCATCCAAGCAAACTACTCTCGACGGGCGAATCCGTTGAAATTATGGTGCTGGACTTTGATTCTCAACGTCAACGGATCAGTCTTGGCATGAAACAGTGCACCGTCAATCCTTGGGATGATCTGATTAAAAACGTCAGCGTTGGTGATGTGATCGAAGGCCCGATTAAGAATCTGTCTGAATTTGGCATGTTTGTCATGGTCAGCGAAGAAATTGACGGCATGGTGCATATTTCTGATCTGGACTGGAATATGTCTGGTGAAGAAGCACTCAAGCAGTACAAGGAAGGTGATGTCGTCAAGGCTAAGGTTCTGAATATTGATCCTGAACGCGCACGCATTGGCTTAGGCATCAAACAGCTTACAGAAGATGCGCAAAGCGCAACAATGTCCGATATTCGCAAGGGCAGTGTCGTGACCTGTGTGATCACTCAGGTACAGCCTGCTGGGATCGATGTTTCGGTGCGTGATACGCTAAGCGGTTTCATTCGCCGTGGTGATCTTTCGGCAACCCGCGACATGCAAAATGCGTCACGCTTTGCAGTAGGCGAGAAAGTCGATGCCCGTGTCACCAACATCGAAAAGGGTAGCAACAAGCTTACCCTGTCGATCAAGGCTCTGGAAGTTGCCGAAGAACGCGAGGCCATGGAAACCTATGGCAGTGCGGACTCTGGCGCAACATTGGGTCACATCTTTGGCTCAGCGTTGAAATCCGTCGAGGTCGAGGCAGAAACTGCACAGGCCGAGCCTGAGACAGAAGAAAAACCCAAGCCGAAGAAAAAGCCTGCGGCAAAGAAAGCCAAAAAGTCCGAAGAGGTTGCTGAAAAAGCTTCCGAAGAAGACAAAACGGCTGAGTAATAACACTGAACTATAGCTCGCCCCCTGTACAATGATTGCATTTTACAGGGTATAAGGTGAGCATAAACAAAGACATATAGCCTGTCTCATAATTTGATTATATGAGATAGGCTATATGATCATTTTATATGACATAGGCTATATAGCGAACATTATATAACGAAAGATATATGAAGTTCGCTATATAGAGGTAGAAAACATACTTTCTGTCCCTATTTTTCTGTTTTCAATGCGCAATATCTCACGCCGAAATACTCTAAAAATCATCGCTGGTGCAGTCTGTTTGCCTAAACTCAGCCATGCAAATACAACAATGCCAGACGGTTTCTACGTTCCCGAAGAATCATCCCCCCATCTGCGTACCTTCATGCAATGGCCAGTCAGCCCAATAGTCCATCCTGATCGTCGATATCTGGGTGACCTTCAGCAGACTATAGCAAACCTCGCCAACGTCATTAGCGATTTTGAGCCTGTCGTGATGCTGATGGACAAACAGTATCACAATGCTGCCCGTGCAAGGCTCAGCGACAGGGTGGCAATCTGGGATATTGCAACAGAAGACCTCTGGGCTAGAGACTCGGGACCTTTGTTTGTGCGCAATGATGCTGGGCAAATAGGCATTTCGAGCCTCAATTTCAATGGCTGGGGCAACAAACAAGTCCACCATCACGATGGGCAAATCGCTCGAAAAATTGCCGAACGCCTTAATATTCCCCTCTTTAACCATGGTCTGGTTGGTGAACCTGGTGGCATTGAAAGCAACGGCGCTGGTGTCCTATTGGCCAATGAAAGCAGCTGGATCAATCCCAACCGCAATCCACAATCACGTGCAGAGATTACCACAATGATGAAAGCCAGTTATGGCGCACAAAAAGTCATCTGGACACCAGGAGTCATGGGACAAGATATTACCGATGATCATATTGATGCTCTGGCACGTTTCACAGACGCAAATACTATCTTGATTCAACGGCCGCTTTCCCATGACCCCACGGATGATTTTGCCCTATCAGCCGTCGCTGCTGAAACTATCCTGCACAACGCCCGCAATCTTGACGGCACACCATTTCGTCTTGTGCACGTCAACAGTCCCAAGACTGTGCGCTCAAAGCAAGAAGACTTCGTCGCCTCCTACACAAACTATTATGTCTGTAATGGCGCGGTAATTTGCGCAGAATTTGGTGATGCAACAGCGGATAGGGCAGCGGCGGAAACACTGGGTAAGCTCTACCCTGAACGCGAAATCATCTCTCTGAATATCGATGCCATAGGAGAAATAGGCGGCGGCATCCATTGCGCAACCTGCCAGCAGCCTGAGAAAATCTAGCTGGCCTGTAGAACCATGCCCTCATCACTGGCCAGCATGAATTTCTTCAGCTTTTCCA
>JAHDDM010000035.1 GCA_020629355.1 Rhodospirillaceae bacterium | reverse complement strand
CATCGACATTGAAACTTTCTCTATCGCGGCTCTGTAAACCCTCATGCAAAATATTCCAAAGCTGTTTGGGATCATTTGAGGCCGCCATTAAGCCTTGAGCAAAGCAAACGCGATATTGGGCGTGATTGGGTTCAAAAAACTCTGGCGCAAGGCGACGTAAGAGAGTCTTGTCACTTGCACAGTCACGGCCTAAATCGAAGGTAGATTTTCTGAGAAACTCTATACCAGCATCATGGACATCTATTGGTTGAGTGTAAGATTCTGAAATAAATTTTTCAGGCCGATATATTTCTTGCAGAACATATCCGCGAATTTTACCCTCAAGGTCTTGCGGTTGTAGCTCTGCAATAAGGTCTGTGTAATGCTCTTCTGCTTCCAATAGCCGAAGCCACAGCTCAAACCACGGTGCGTTGGCATGGACGGTACGGGCGATATGGGCCAAGTCATCCCTAAGCAATACAATATCCCAGAGACAGGGAAATTTTTGCACCAGTATTTCTCGTGCCTTTTGTCTTTCATCTGCATTATCGCTGGTGGCATAATCTGTCGCAAGCCTAAGAAAACGTTGATACCACTCAACTTCTGCATATTGAGTTTTAATCGAGCCATAACCGCGCACCCTTGCGCCAAATTCGGTAATGGGATTGCCGCTCCATTGTGTGTTCAAGCTGTGCTTCAGACATTCAAAACCTAGTGATGGGTCAGCGGCGATATATTCTTCAACCAATGCGGCTCTTTGATCAAGGGATGCCTCAGTGCCAGATAGGAACAGTTGAAAGAAATTTGGAATACTATTGTTTTGATCAATGCGCATTAATTGCGCTAAGGCGCGTTCAAAAAAAGCGGGATCGTAGGCAATGTTATGCAATATCCACATGATACTGGATTCTTGCGGTGGCTGTTTTTCGATTAGCGCTAAAACCGCTTCAGGAGCAACAGGGGTGATGGAAGCAAGAATATCTAGCAGCTTTTCTTGATCAGCGAATGCAGAAAAATCACTAAGCATACCGCCGCTTTTTGTCCAGCGTTGGACAATTGTCTGTGCATTGTTATCATTGTCTAAATAGCTTAATCTTTTTGCAAAGGACTTGAGCAGACGGGTATTATCAGGGTTCTCGAATAGGTCATATATAGTCTGCAGAGGGATGTTTCCCAGCGCGTCTTTTGCCAGGCGATTCGCAATAGGCTGCGGTAAGATTGCGCGCCACGGGCCGCGCTCTTGCGCCATACCGCGCCTAACCAATTCTGCACTTGTACGGTGAAGCTCAAGGGCACTAGATTCGCAAAGTTTCGCCAGCAGTTCGAGTTCATTCTCAGTGCCTTCTGTTGCCTCAACCGAGAACGAATAGACTAAAGCCAGCACTTCAGCCTGTCGTTTGAGTTTTTCACAAACCCCGTGCTGTTGGTAGAATAGCCGCGCGAATAATGTTTGATCGGACAGTTCAGTCAAATGTCCTGTTTTTGATACGGCTTCAGCCAGCAATAAGGCTAATCGTGTATTGCCTTCGGAAAATTCCGCGATACGTTCTGCAATCTCTGAAGAGAATTTTGGGTAACGCCGCAATATGAGTGCTTGTGTAATTCCTGTTCCGTGGGCTTCAATACGGACGACTTCTGTTTCTTCTGGCTTATCATCACGAATGTCATATTCTACAGTGATTATTTTAATCTGCTTGTCTGTTGTTACGAGTCTTGCAGCAAGTGTGCGGTGCAGGCTTGCTGGACAATTATCCACCACCAGAATAATTTTCTTCTTGAGAGTAATCAGAGTTTCCAGCATCTGTATTATCGAAGGATCAGGCTCTTGACCAGTATCGGTATAGATTGCGGTATGCTGATCAAGAGGTGTGTCAGTATCGTGTATTTTTTCAAATAAAGCCTGAACAAGACGGGTCTTGCCAACGCCAGATAAGCCAATGATGCGTACGGCTTTATCGCTATGAGACACCAGTTGTCTAAGCTTGGGAATAGCTTCAGCAATGTTATAGGGTTCTTTTTTTGTTTCAGGTAAAAAGACTTGGATACCCTCTTCAAGGATAATGCTGTCTTCGGTGTCTGTTGGAACTGCCGTCCAGCGTCCAAAACCCTGCCAACCGCTTAAGGGCTTGCCAATTTTGCCCCGAACCCAAAGCACAACCGCAGGATATTTCCGTAACCATTGATGCAGACGCGATTGCTCGTAGAATTCTACCGCGATATTTTCCCTGCCCACAGTTTCTTCTATGGTTTCTTGCATAACCTGAAGATGACTTTCGAGCTTTCGGTCAGTACAAGATTCCTGTGGACAAACAATAATATACGCCCCGTTCGAGGCCGCAAGATCAGTAAATAATAGTGAATGTTTGCGAATTTCTTTCTTTATCCCAGACGGTGATATTCGAGTATTCTTGGCCTGAAAGATGGTGCGCGGCTTTAGAATAAATCCACCAGTAAAATCTGTTTCTGGCAGATCAACTTTAAGATCAATCCCGCCATCTGCGGCAAAAGTGTTCCCTAAAGGGCCGATATATCGCAAAGGATACTCTTTGGCATTTAATTCTGCCTCACATAGGCGCTGGATAAGCACTTCGCAGCCATGTGCATCAAGAAGGCCTAAATCTTTTTGATCAATTTCCAGTACAGACAAAAGAATTCCTATCTTAACCGCTAATATATCTCATACGCAGTAAGATAGGCACGATTGAGCGAATATCAAGATTGCTGAGCAATCTCTTCGTAGCCTGAGCCATATCGTTCTTGCAGGAGTGCAGGGCTTAGGCGGTAGCCCATTGCATAGAGTCCCTGATCGATACGGACACGGGTTTCATCATCCAGCTCTTCGGTGCATTTACGCCACAGGCGCGGCGGGTTGGCATTCGGGAAATTCCATTCTGATAGCCACTTGATTACGGATTGGTTGAGTGACTGGCACAAAAGGTCAGCATCGGCCTTGACGAGTTCATTCCGTACCGCGTGATGCACTTTGGCCTGAGCATGAGATGAACCCTGATCCGTGGTCATGGTTTGCGATAGGATAATTTTGCTGATGGCTTGATCCATGCGCTGGATAAATTGATCGTAATCGCCGCCGACTTGACGGGTGGTTTCAAGGATTTCAATCGCCATATTTTCTGGTATCGCCATGGAAGAACGTCCACGCATGGAATCCAGTGTTTCGAGCAATTTTTGCTTTTCGGCTTCGCTGATATTGGCGGGGTATCTGCCGGCTAAGGTTGGGGCGGCAAAACGTTCGGCATGTTGAGACCAGAACCGAATAAAGTTGCGCTTGAACCAGACCGGCCAATACAGCCAATAGCCCAAACCGCGACCGTAAGGGGCATCGTCATGGTCGGCGCCAGCACGAAACAGCCAAAACTTTTGTTCTGGCAGGTTTTCACCTTGAGGACTATTGCGGGTTTTCAAGACCAATTTGTGATCGGTATTAAAGCCGAAACGCCGAACGTTACGGACTTTGATGGCTTGCAGATGAACCTGAGAATCAGATTTTTCCCATAGACATTCCGCCACCGAATAGCCGTAGAAAATTCCTAGCATCATTTTGCGGCAAATATCGTCAAAATCGAGCTTATGGAATTGGGTGCGGATAAAATCAGCACAGGCGCGGTCAATTTCGCGTTCACTGGCGGCCTCGACGTGCCATTCTCGCGACAGTTGCGCGAGGATACGTTGCTGCATACAGGCATAGACCTGATCATCGCGTAAAACTTCTTCATACAGGGCGAGGTCGCCACCGCCGCGTTGTTGCAGCACTTGATCACTGTTGGGAATCAACGCGCCCCAGAAGGCTTGAGTAATGTCTTGACGCGGGTTCGAGAGGGCAATTTCATGTAGTGAAGGTTGGGTCATGGTGCTATCCTTTGTGGTTTTTTATTCTTTTCGCTCACGGTAGACAGGGCTGGCTTCGCTTTGCTCGCTCTCGCTAAAGTTAGCACTTTAGCGACTTTGCAATAAGATTGTTGATATGAAACTGCCAGCACCTTCGGGTCTGGTTGGTGCGTTGAAAAAAATCCTAATTTCTAAAATCCTGTTGTAAATAAACGTGTTTTTCCTTCTAATATCCCGCTAAAATCCACCTCGGTATCGGATTGACTGGCTTGGTGGGCGAGGGTCAGCGCAATCGCACTATCGGCATGGCGGCCATTTTTGCGTCCCATGGGGCGCGGGATATTGTCGATGATGCTTATTTGGCATAAATCGTCAATAATGGCAGAGTCGCGCGGCAGAATTAGTTGTTTTTGTTCTAAAGCGGCTTTCAATTTCGGCATCCGTTCTGCATACCAGCTGCGCGAGAGCTGTATTCCCACTGTTCTTGATGCGCCAAAGGTTGCTTCGACTTTTTCATGCAGATATGCCCCGATACCGCCCTTGTCCATCGCCACCTGTCCCAGCCTTGGGCAATGTTCGATCAAGAGTTTTAGGGTCTCCCACTGTTCCTCGAACGGAGTTTCTGCAAGTTCGATGATCAGACGACTTTGGCGGGTTAGGTCTGGTGCAGTTTGCAGGACATAAAAGACGCTCAGGTCATGGTGTCTGCCGAAATCCACCCCGATATGGCTGGCCTGCTCAAGGCGCAAATTGCCGCAATATGGTAACAGGACATCTTTACGCCAGAGCGCCATATCCGTATCAGCGTCATAACGATAACGGACAATAGCCATTTTTGCCAAAGCCGCGGCCTCAAGCATTTCGCGGGGCAGATATTGACCAGAATTTTCCCCCGGAATGCAGTCGAGTTCCTCTGCTGCTGCCACGCCGTAATCAGCGCGTATCTGCTCAGCCCATGCGGTTTCTGATTCTGCTGAATAGGGCAGGTCTTTCATCCGCGCAATCCGCCGATACAGACCATCTGCCAGAGCATCCGCAAAGGTCACGCGAAGGTGCGCATAATCGTATTTTCCCGCGTGAATATCTTCGATTAAGCGGAAAAAATGATTGCTGCGTCCGAAATGCGTGCTGATCACCAACAGTTTTCCTTGCCAGATCAACAGTGCCATGGCGGCCTTCATCAAGGCAGGCAGGTCTTCGTGAAAGGCGGCCTCGTCGATGATCACCAAGCCTTGCCTGCCGCGTAAGGAACGAGGCCTTGAGGACAGAGCCTTAATGGCATGACCGCTACGAAAGTCCAGTCGTGTCCGCGAAGCATCGGCGAGTTTTCCAGCGGTAAATTTCACCGAACTGGCCTCGATGGCCTGTGTCCATTGTCGCGCTGCTGCTAAAAATTCTGTGGTCATTTCCAGATTATAGCCAATGTACAAAACATCACTGCCGCCCTGAGAAGCTGTCCGTGCAGCGCGCATCACGCCGTAAGCCGCCGCTGCCCAAGTCATGCCAATACGGCGGGATTTCTCGCACACCACCACAGAGTGCCGATCCAGCAAGCGCCAGAGCGCACTTTGATACGGCAGCAGGATACTGCTCATGCCTCGTCTCCGATCAGGGTGGCCTCGATAGCTGCAAGCTGCTCAGGACGTAATTCGCCGCCTTGCTCTTCTGCCAGCGAGGTGCGGCGTTCCGCGATATCCAACAGAAACTTTAACAGAACCGAAAAATCCTTGACGTTCAATTCCGCTATATCCTCAGCACTGCGACTGTGCAGCCATTGCTGAACAATCGCCGCCAAATGCTCCTCTATCAAGGCAAGCAGGCTTGGGTTCAGCTCTGGCAAGGACTGTATCATCTGTCTGCTCAGCGCCCGTGCTGCCTCAATATCCGCGCTGACCTGCTTTAGTGGCTCATCCGTCATCAGCGTACCTCGTGGGCTTTTAAGCGCCGCACTCCAGCTATGCGCTGTTTGCCTAAACAGACCTCTTGCCCCTTTTCGGATAGACGCACGCGCATAATTTGCGGTGAAAGGCGGTGTAAAACCACCAGACCCGCCTGCTCAAGCCAAGTCATATCCTGTTGCAGAACCTGTCTGCTGACCCCATGACCCAACTGATCCAGTCCGTGCTGCAACAGACCATCGTTCAGGGTAAAGTCATCCTGTGCCTCCAGTAGACGCAATACCACTAACCGCCGATCCTCAGACATGTAGGTGTCGAAGTCCATTTGACTATTGCCCTCGCTGATTCAACAGATAATCACTCAATCGACGAGCCGTCTCGTCCAGCTTGCGCATTGTCGCCTCCATACGCGCGATTTTGACCTCAAGAGTCGTCGTCGCAACACGCAATGCCTCGATCTCGCGCCGTCCAGGCTGATAACTCAAGTCGCGCTGGATAATCTCCATGCCTTTCTCGCATTGATCCAAACGTCGATGCAGGGGGGCAAGCTCTTCTTTGGCTGCAAAACGCCGGCCCAAAGACCAGATTACCCACACTAAAAGCAGGTTCAGACCCGCAAATAGCAAACCGCCCCATTGTCGTAAAAAATCAACAATCATTACTTCACATCTCTGATCAGCATCGAGATTTTCTCGACATAACGTTGCGAGACCTCAACCTCACGGGCAATGATACGGTGCGGCTTGCCTGCCAGCAGACCGTCAATGATACGCGCCTTCTTTGTCGAGGCAAACAATTTGCGCGGGATGCTCAGAGTCTCGCCGCAATAATATTGCATCAAGGTCTTGGATGCCTGCTCGCCCAATTTTTGCACCAGAGGATGATCCGCCCGGTAGCGGTGCGGAATATACAGCCGTACACCGCCCCATTCGGCGACAATCTTGCCAACCACATCCTTACCAAGCAGCTCAATCATATCGAGTAATTTCGCTGATACGGGCATTTCTTCTATTGTCATGCTCTTTCTCCTGTTCGGTTATTCCAATTCTTCAAGACCATCCAAGACCTCCTCGATTAACGCTGCTGCCATGGTGCTGGCAGCAGGGGAAAAGAAGTCACTTGATTCCATCTGCACCTGTGCACGTAAAAGTTCACGTTCCTGTAAAAGTGACAAAATATAGTAAGGCCGCCGCTCACTATCGTGGAAAAACCTTTGAAAAGGCTGTTTTTTCTCTATTTCTGACATCATGGTCTCCTGTCTTTGAATGATTTCTCGTACAATGCTGGGTTAGCAAGAAAGGGATGATACCATGAAACTCAACCTTAAAAAGAATAATACTCGTTAAAATTAGAATTTTGATTCGTTTAGCGAAGTATTTTGCGTGATATATCTGTTATTGTGGCGTGGATGAAAACATTATCCCGCATCGATTTCTGTATTTCCAGGCAATGACGGCGTATGGTTGAGCCATGCCGTCCTGCAAAAAACTGACCTATTTCGCTGTAACTTAACGAGGTCCACTGCAGGCAAAGATAGATTGCCATTTGACGTGGCACACGTAAGGATTCAGATAACCTGCGGCTTTTCATCGAAAAACCATTGATCCTGAAATATTCTGCAACAGTATTGAGGATATATTCAGGGCTTGGTTCGCGCGCTTGATCATTACGAGCGACAAGGCGAGGAAATTGAATTTGAGTTTGATCAGCATGCTGAAACATGAAAGGTCCTCATAAGCGTAGGTGTTTTTGATGAGCATTGAAATACGTTAAATTACACGCATTGTCAACACATTTTTCTGTTATTGCGTTAAAAATCTGTTAAAACCCTTTGCCTTGTTCTAAGTTTCCCGCATGGCTGTTGACTTTAAGGACAAAGCCGCTTAAAAATAGACATAAATTTCACTTAAAGAGTCTTCCGATGATTACCCATGAACATCTTATTATGCTGATCAATGAACGCTTGACGGTCATGGGTATTTCCGCGCGGGAGGCCTCGATTCGTGCAGTGAATAACCCTGAACTGATTCGGAGTATCCGCAATCATCACAGCCCGTCTTTAAGCAAATTGCAAAAATTGCTCGAGGTACTGGACTTGGAAATTAGCCTTGGCGATAGTGATTCTGTCCCCGAAGCAACCGAAGTACCACTGTTGGGGCTGGTGGGTGCTGGCAATCGTGTGGCGTATTTTAATGATCAAATAGGTCTTGATACGGTGTCTTTTGGTAATGGTAATGCTGAAGGCTTGGCAGCAGCAGAGGTGCGCGGCTACTCCATGGAGCCAGTCTATATGCAGGGTGATATTCTGTTTTTCTACCCTGAAGACCCAACGCGCTTCGATATTGCGCGTCATGTGGGGCAGGACTGTATCGTGACCCTTGAAGACGACTCCAGTGCCTTATTGAAAACCATCGAATGCGGCGATGATGCTGGGACGTGGAATTTACATTCTCATAATCCAGAAGTAGAGGTCATGCCGAATCAGGTGCTCCGTTCAGCTTCTGCGATACATTGGATTAAACGCCGCGCGCCAAGGAAATAGTGGGGAAATACAATGTCTTTATATACTTTGAATTGTCAAACTGCTTATGTGCCAAGCTCGGATTTTTACGGTGTTTTGCTGCATGGTTATGGTGCCAATGGCGCGGACTTAATCAACCTCGCGCCGATTTTTCAGCATGCCTACCCCACCCTGAGTATTATCGCGCCAAATGCGCCAGATATATGCGCACAGAACCCAAGCGGCTTTGAGTGGTTTGACCTACGAAACTTCTCACCTGCTGCCATGGAAAGCGGGGCAGAGCAGGCTTTGCCAAAATTACTGGAATTTTTGGCTTCGGTCACGGAGGAACACCAGATAGGCTATGATCAGCTGGTTCTGATAGGGTTTTCCCAAGGCACGGCCATGGCACTGCAAGCCATGCTTGGGCTAGAGCACTCTGTGCATGCCGTGGTAGGCTTTTCGGGCTTTCTGGCGCAAAGTCATCCCAAGAACCAAGGCAATACAAGCTGTCCTGTGCATTTGGTGCATGGTGATCAAGATAGTGTCGTGCCGATTGCCGCAAGCCAAAAAGCCCAAAGCCAATTACAGGACTTAGGCTATACCACCAGCTTTCATCCATGTGCTGGATTAGACCACGGCATCAATGACGAGGGCTTGCACTCAGCGATAGAATTTTTAGGCAAGGTTTGAGGCGAGATAGTGCATGATCGTTTAATTTTGATCATGCTATTAAGATAGAGCATATCCAGCAAAGGCGGAATGTCTTTTATCTCATTCTTCTTATGCGTACTGGCACGTTGCCCCAGTACCGTCTTCAGTTCAACGCAATAGG
>JAHDDM010000034.1 GCA_020629355.1 Rhodospirillaceae bacterium | reverse complement strand
TTTTTCACACGACCTGAGACGGAATAGCTCCGCCAGCCTGTGCCACCGTGACGGCCTTGATTGGCAAAGTCCTCGTCTTCGCCACAAAGAATTTTTCGCGCCCAATAGAGTGTCTCGACATTATTCACCAAGGTAGGCTGTCCAAATATTCCAACATCGGCGACATAGGGTGGGCGGTGACGGGGTAGGGGGCGTTTGCCCTCGATACTTTCGATCATGGCGGATTCTTCACCACAAATGTACGCCCCCGCGCCACGGCGCACGATGAGGCGGGTTTGCTGTGTGAGCGGCGAAGCATTTAATTCAGCCACGGCTTTTTCCAGATTACGGCGAATATCAGGATATTCATCCCGTAGATAAATATAGCAGGCTGTGGCCTCGACGACCCAAGCGGCTAAAAGTGTGCCTTCGAGGAAATCATGTAGACCGACTTTCAGAAAATAATGGTCTTTGAATGTCCCAGGCTCGCCCTCGTCACCATTGACCGCCATGAGCTTCTCGCCAGATTTTTCGCGAACCAACCGCCACTTTGTACCTGTAGGAAAACCCGCGCCGCCCATGCCGCGTAAACCGCTGTCTTCGAGGCGAGAAATCATGGTTTCGGGGTTTTCCTGCCTGTTCAAGGCGCGTTGCAGTAGACTGTAGACCCCACGTTCTTGTGCTTCTTCGAGAGATTCAAGGGGCAGGGCTTCTGCTTGAGTATCATCTTCTTCGATAGCCGCAAGTACAGTGTTCGCTGTGGCCTGTGCAATATGGTTATGCCCGACTTCTGCTATGGGTGCTTGATGGCAACGCCCAACGCAAGGAACAAGCTCAACATCCAGTTCGGGATTTTGCCGTAACTGTTCTGCTAAAGCCTCTGCCCCTGCCATCATGCACGACAGACTATCACAAACCCGAACAAGCTGGCCTGTGGGCGGGGTATCGTCCTCGCCAATAATACGGAAATGGGCATAGAAGCTGGCAACTTCATAGACCTCTGTTTGTGATAGCCGCATTTCTGCTGCTAATGCACACAGGTGACGATGCTCAAGATAGCCAAAATGATCATTGATCAGGTGTAAATTTTCAAGCAGTTCATCTCGCGCGCGTGGGGCATCACCAAGTAATGCCTGTACTTGTTCCAGAGCCTCAGGGTTGACCTGTCGTCCGGGGTTGGTATTGCGCCCCTTGCCACGTTGAAAGCCAGGGTGGGCGAATTTTTTGACATCATTCATAAGATTATATCCCCTCAACGGCTTCGATTTTGGCGGCGCAAAACTTGAACTCTGGTATTTTACCAAAGGGATCAAGGGCGGGATTGGTCAACATATTCGCCGGACTTTCGGCATAGCAGAACGGGATAAAGACCATATTTTCCGCGACATTTTGATCTGCACGGGTGCGTAAGCGAATTTCACCGCGTCTGGTGGCAACGACGACTTCTGCACCAGCTTCGAGTTTTTGCTGGCGCAACCAGCGCGGATGGACATGCGCCATGGCTTCAGGCTCGCGGCCATCCAGTACCGCCGCGCGGCGGGTCATTGCGCCTGTGTGCCAGTGTTCCAACACGCGCCCTGTGGTCAGTACCATGGGATAGTCTGCATCGGGTGTTTCATCTGGCGGAATAATACGGGTGGGTTTGAGTTGTGCTCTGCCATTTGGGGTTGGGAAGCCATCACGGAAGATAATGGGTTCACCTGGGGCATCTTCGGAGGCGCAAGGGTAAGTGACTGATTCTTCGGCGTTGAGGCGTTTCCAGCTGATACCCGCAATAGAAGGCATGACGGAGCGCATTTCTTCGTAGACTTCGGAAACATCAGCATAGTTCCAGTCCAGTCCTAGATGCTGTGCCAGTTCCTGAATGATGATCCAGTCCTGTCGCGCATCCCCTGGTAATTTTAATGCAGGACGAGCAAGCTGAACTTGACGATTGGTGTTGGTGAATGTGCCAGATTTTTCAGGGAAAGCACTCGCGGGTAAAATCACATCGGCAAACATTGCGGTTTCGGTTAAGAATATTTCCTGCACCACCAGATGTTCCAGTTTGGCGAGGCCAGTGCGGGCGTGTTTTGTGTCAGGGTCAGACATGGCGGGGTTTTCGCCCATGACATACATGCCTTTAATATCACCGACACAGGCGGCATCGATAATTTCAACCACGGTCAAGCCAGGATTAGGGTCAATGGGGCTGTTCCATGCGGCTTCGAACTTTGCGCGAATCTCAGGATTCGCGACAGATTGATAATCTGGCAAAACCATCGGGATCAATCCTGCATCGGAAGCCCCCTGTACGTTATTTTGTCCGCGTAAGGGATGTAGCCCTGTTCCCGCGCGGCCGATTTGCCCCGTGATGGTGGCGAGTGTGATCAGACTACGGACATTATCCGTGCCGTGAATATGTTGCGAAATTCCCATACCCCAGAAGATGATGCTCCGCTCAGAAGTCGCGTAGATACGGGCGGCATCGCGAATGCTGTGGGCGGGAATACCGCAAATATCCTGCATTTTTTCTGGCGCAAAATCCCGAATATTGGCGACTATGGCATCGTAATTATCGACATGTTTGGCGATATAGTCCGTGTTTGTCAGTCCTTCTTCGATGATGGTGAAAATCAGGGCATTCAGTAGCGAGACATCACTACCTGCCTTGAACCGTAACGAGTAATCGGCATAACGATCCATGGCTTGACCACGGGGGTCAATGATGATCAATTTTTTCCCTGCTTTGGCAGCCTGTTTCAGGAAGGTGGCGGCAACGGGATGATTGACGGTTGGGCGTGCGCCGATCACGATGATGCAATCGGAGTCCTCTGCTGCATTAAAGGGTGCGGAAACCGCGCCAGAGCTTACGCCTTCCATTAAGGCCGCCACAGACGAGGCGTGACACAGACGGGTACAGTGATCGACGTTGTTTGTACCGAAACCAGTGCGTACCAGCTTTTGGAACAGATAGGCTTCTTCGTTTGAGCCTTTCGCTGAGCCAAAACCTGTTAAGCATGACGCACCAGAATTTTCGCGCAGTGTCGTGAAGCCCTCTGAGGCTTTGCTCATGGCCTCTTGCCAAGTTGCTTCACGGAAATGTGTCCAGGGGTTTGCGGGATCAACATACATATCCCATGTTTTTGCGGGTGCATCCTCGCGGCGTATCAGGGGTACGCTCAAGCGGGTAGGGTGGCTGGCATAGTCCATACCAAAGCGGCCTTTGACGCAAAGTTTACCCTCGTTGGCAGGGCCTTCGCGGCCTTCGACCCAGACAATGCGATTGTCTTTGACGTGAAAGCGGGTCTGGCAGCCAACGCCACAGAATGGGCAAAGGCTGTCGACGACTTTATCGACATTATCTATTTGTTTTTCTTGATTTTCATTCAACAGTAGTGCAGGCATCAGCGCACCTGTAGGACAGGCTTGGACACATTCGCCGCAGGCCACACATGTCGAATCGCCCATGGGATCATCCATGTCGAAAACGATTTTTGCATGGCCGCCGCGTCCAGACATGCCGATTACATCATTGACCTGCACATCGCGACAGGCGCGAACACACAGGTTGCAATGGATACAGGCATCAAGATTCACCGACATGGCCTGATGTGAGGTATCACAAGCAGGGCGATCAGATTTTGGCATTCGGCTAGTAGTCTGTCCTACTTGTTTTGCCATGTTCCAGAAGTGCGAGTCGGGATCATGCGCAGTTTCGGGCTGGTCAGCGACCAGCATTTCAAAGATGAGTTTTCGCGACTTTTCGGCTTTAGGGCTTTGGGTTTCGACTTTCATACCTTCAGAAGGCTGACGGATACACGAGGCCGCGAGGACGCGCTCGCCTTCTATTTCCACCATACAGGCGCGGCAGTTTCCATCAGGTGCGTAAGCACTGGCATCTTTGTGACACAGATGCGGAATGGTTTTGCCGTGACGCTTGGCAACCTGCCAAATAGTTTCGTTTGGCTTGGCTGTGACGGTTTGTCCGTTCAGTACAAAAGTAATGGGTGTATTCATCAGCTGTCCCTCTTGATTATCCTACCTCTAAACTTCCAGACCCCGCGTGTAAAGATAATCTCGCGCCTGAGCGAAGACACAATCGGCATCGAGTGCGCTGGTGTTGATTATGTAGGAGCTAATGCTTCTTCAAACGATGCTGCAAACATGAGTGCAATCTCGCGGTTTTGATCCTGAGCATCACGCTTTTGAACATCCGCAAGAATACTGTCATAAGATGATGTTTTTCCAGCATTTTTCATCTCGGAAAATCGGCGTTCTGCACGGATTTCTGCTGTGGCAGTGAGGAAAATTTTATAAGGGGTATCGGGGCAAATGACCGTGCCAATATCGCGTCCATCAAGGATTGCGCCTTTTCCTGCTGGCGGATGGGCAGCAAAATCGCGCTGATAATCCAGTAGTCTAGTTCTGAGTGCTGGATAACGGCTTACTTTCGATGCCATGCTGCCGACAGATTCGGTGCGTAAATTGGCCTGTTCGGTATCAATATGCTGAAGATTTTGAACGTAGCGGCTAATGGTTTCTTCGTCTTCGAGGTCAAGACCAGCATCTGCACAGTGTGCCGCAGTGGCGCGATACAGAAGACCGGTATCCAACAGGTCAAAGCCGTAATATGCGGCGAGTGCGCGACATAATGTGCCTTTGCCGCTTGCGGCAGGGCCATCTATCGCCACTATCGGACACCTCCCTTTGCCCATCTTTCGCGCATCTAGGGGCAAATCGCTCATTTCGTATCCTCAAATACCTTAAAGTATGTTCCGGTACTCAATATCACGCTTTACCCCTATCTGCATCGAAATCTTAGGCAAATTAAGGTGTCCGAACGGAAATCATGATGCGAAGATTCCGCCTAAAGACTCCATCTGTGTGACAAAATTCGGATAGCTGGTGCCTATGGCGCTTTGATCAGTGATGGTCATGCCCTCTCGGCAGACACAGCCTAGGATCATTGTACTCATGGCAATGCGATGATCACCGCCTGTTTTGATTGTCCCGCCGCCCGCAAGGCTTTCTTGACCAGTAATTTCCATCCAGTCTTCGCCAGTTTTAACCGTAACGCCAGCAGCGCGGAGCATATTTGCGGTTTCTTGCAAACGATCCGATTCCTTGACGCGCAATTCACCAATATCCTCGAAACGTGAGACACCTTTGGCACAGGCGGCTGCCACGGCAAGAATCGGAAATTCATCCACCATCGAAGGCACGCGCTCTGCTGGAACAGTAACCGCTTTCAGAGGGGCATGTTTAATCGTAATATCTACGGTTTCTTCGCCAGACATTTGACCGCAAGGATGTAAGGTAATGTCTGCACCCATTTCCTGTAGGGTCTCGATGATGCCATTGCGTGTGGTGTTATTCATCACATGTTGCAGAGTAATCTCTGAATCTGGCACAACTGCTGCTGCAACCAAAGCAAAAGCCGCCGAGCTAATATCAGCTGGAACGCTTAAATTTGTACCGTGTAACTCCTGGTGTCCGCGTAAGGCGATATGATGCGCGCCGTCTTTGTCTTGCGTAACCGAAACTTCTGCCCCGAATAGAGGCAGCATCCGTTCGGTATGGTCACGAGTGGGGGTTTCTTCGATAACGGTGGTGATTCCAGCACAGTTCAATCCTGCCAGCATAATCGCGGATTTCACCTGCGCTGAGGCAACAGGCAGAGTATAACTGATGGGCAGAGGTTGGGCTGCACCCACCATCATCAGCGGCAGGCGGGAATCGGTGGTTTCAAAGCGCGCACCCATGGCTTCAAGGGGGGTGATCACGCGCTGCATCGGGCGAGAGCGCAGCGAAGAATCACCGCTTAAAAAACACTTGATCGGATGTGTTGCCAATATCCCCATCATCAGACGACAGGCTGTGCCCGCATTGCCCATATCCAGAATATCTTGCGGTGCTTGCAAGCCGCCAATACCCACGCCGTGGATACTCCATTCCTTGCCCTCGCGTTTTATCTCTGCCCCCAAAGCGCGGGCGGCATGGATGGTGGCGAGAACATCCTCACCTTCAAGAAGACCAGAGACACGGGTTTCCCCAATGCTCAACATCCCAAGCATCACCGCACGATGCGAGATCGACTTGTCCCCTGGTGGGCGAATCTGCCCTTTGAGGGCAGGGCAAGCCTTTGAAGTTAAAGCATTCGTCATCTAATTAAACCATTTGTCATAATTTTGATCAATAAGGCCACGAGACCGCGCTATTTTAATCCAGTGATTCAGGTAATTGATCCAGACCTGATCATCCTGTGCCACGAGGAATGCCCCAGGTGCGCTGGTAAGCGGAGCATCGGTATTGATCACCTTCAAATTATCGTAGGTTTTCTGTAGAGAGGCAGCATCGATATTACTGGTTAGGGAAACATCGGCACGGCCAGCGAGAATCTCCTGATATTCCCGTGCTGGCGCTTCGACTTTCTTGATGGTGGCTTTCTTGAAAAAGTTTTCTGCCTGATTTTCGAAAGATGTGCCTAAAGTCACAGCAACTGTAATGCCTTCCTGATCAATATCGGCCCAAGAGCTGTATTTTCCAGCGTTCTCTGCCAGAGCCATGGGCACTGTGCCAAAATGAATATAGGGATCGGAATAGCCCGCAACCTTGGCGCGGGCTGGAGTGATCGAGGCGCTGGTGGTCATGTCATACTTATCCGCCAGAATTCCGTTGACCAGAGTCTTCCAGTCTGTTGGAATAAACTCTAATTCGACTTTGAGATCAGCGGCCAAGGCAGTGACCAGATCAATGTCAAAGCCTTGGTATGTATTTGTTTCGGGGTCTTTGATACTCATCGGATTAAAGTCGCCAGTGGTGCCGACGCGCAAGACCCCTTCGCTGAGTATGCGCCCTAGACGCGATTCTGCCTGTGCAAGATTTAGTCCTGTGCACATCAAGCTGAACAGGGTAAGAAGTGCAGTGAATACTGTGCGCATAAGAGACGTCCCTTGGGTGATGAAAAAACACATATTAACAAAATTTCCGCGAAGAACAATGCGTTTTTATGGGCATTTTTACGGATTACTGTTGATCAGTCTACTGCTTACTGGTTGCGAGAGCAGCTATAATTGGGGTTGGCATATCCTTGACCCGAGCCTAAAATCAGGACGGGCGAATTTGCTATTCTTACTTGAGGGCTATGGCTATACGCTGTCATTGTCGTTTTTGGGCATGTTTTTTTCTTTGATCATTGGTCTTGTACTGGTGGTGCTGGACATGACTAAGATTAAGATTTTACAGTATTTTACGGCGGTTTACATTGCGTTGTTTCGCGCCATACCGCTTCTGGTGCTGATTCTATGGGTCTATTATGGCCTGCCTGTGGTCTCGAATATCAATCTTACCCCCTTTGTGGCTTCGGTTTTAGCTTTAGCCTTGGCGGATGCTGCTTTTGAAGCCGAGGTCTTTCGCTCTGGTATTCAGTCCATTCCGCAAGGCCAGATTGATGCCGCAGACGCTTTAGGCTTGAGGTTTATGCAGAAATTTCGCTTGATTATTCTGCCGCAAGCCATACGGATTATTCTGCCAACTCTGGTCAATCAATTTGTCTATATGCTGAAAATGTCGTCATTGGCCTCGTTCATTGGCATGACTGACCTCACGCGCCTTGCGACAGAGCTTGTCGTCACGGCCTATCGCCCTCTGGAAATTTACACTTTTCTGGTGCTGGAATATCTTGTACTGATTCTCGTTGCGACCTGGTTTGCGCGTTGGTTCGAGAGAAAACTACACCACCAAACCACAAGAAACGACAAGGCTTAACAGAAACTTCTTGCACTAAGAAACAGTTTCTGTTTATTCTCTCTGGTGCAATTATGCACACTTCACCATTCTCTTAAATAATTAAAGGATAAAATAATGAAAAAGACATTACTTATGTCTGTAGCGGCTTTGGTGGCTTCAACCAGCATGGCCTATGCAAGCTGTGATAGTGGCGAGCAAGTCATCAAGTTCTCTCATGTTGTTGCCGATACAGGCCACCCAAAAGGTGACGCGGCAAATGCTTTTGCCGATGCGGTGAATAGCCAAATGCAGGGCAGATTCTGTGTTGAAGTCTATCCGAACTCGACGCTGTATGACGACAATAAGGTTCTTGAAGCCATGCTTCTTGGTGATGTTCATCTTGCTGCACCTTCGCTGTCGAAGTTTGAAAAATATACCAAGAAATTCCGGATTTTCGACCTTCCGTTCCTGTTTAATGATGCCGATGCCGTGTACCGTTTCCAAGATTCGGCTGATGGTGCCAAATTGGCAAAATCCATCGAGTCCAAAGGTCTCTTGATGCTCAGCTACTGGCCAAATGGCATGAAGCAAATTTCTGCTAATCGCCCTCTGGTCAAGCCTTCTGATGCTGCTGGTCTGAAATTCCGTATTATGACCTCTGACGTTTTGGAAGCACAATTCAAGGCTCTGGACGCATCACCGCAAAAACTGTCCTTTAAGGAAGTTTATGGTGGTTTGCAAACAGGCGTTGTTGATGGACAGGAAAACACCTATTCCAACATCTACTCGAAGAAATTCTTTGAAGTTCAAGATGGTGTCACGGAATCCAACCATGGTATCCTGACCTATGGCGTGGTAACCTCTGCTGAGTTCTGGAATGGTCTTGCGGATGCAGACCGTAATGAGCTTGCAGCAATTCTTGCGGCAACAACCCAAGATGCACGCGGTAAAGCAGCAGCGAAGAATGCGGCGGCCAAGCAGAATATTATTGATGCTGGTGGTTCTATTCGTATCTTGACTGATGCCGAGCGTGGCCTTTGGGCAAATGCAATGCAGCCGGTTTGGGATCAATTCGCTGGTGACATTGGCGCTGAGACCATTGCGGCAGCGAAAAAAGCCAATATGTAACCTGATCATTACGCGCTGGATAACTGATGAAAAAGTTTATCGAACAACTTGAGGAAACACTGATTGCGCTATTGCTGGCAGCAATGGTGGTGGTGAGTTTTTCTCAGGTTGTGGCGCGATATGTCTTTAACACGGGGTGGGGGGCTGCATTGGAGCTCACCACCTTGTGTTTTGCCTGGATGACCCTGATCGGGATGTCCTATTGTGTCCGTATTGGGGCGCATCTTGGGGTTGATGCCATCACAAAACTTTTGCCGAAACCTTGGTATCGCGCCAGTAGTGTTCTGG
>JAHDDM010000033.1 GCA_020629355.1 Rhodospirillaceae bacterium | reverse complement strand
CCTTTAATTTATCAATAATCTCATCACAATAATGTATAGCGGGTTTTGCACTCTGGTGGAAGCGTTATCCTTGCAACAATCGGATACCTCTATTTACCTATATTTTGAGCTCCAAGGATAAATGGATCCCTGATCAAGTCAGGGATGACAGAGTGGGATGTTGCTGAAATAGCATGATGTACAGTTCAAATTTATAGAAAACTAAAACTGACCCATGTTAAGGCAAACATTATATAACGAAAGATATATGATGTTCGCTATAGGCAAAAAATTTGCTATGATGCCGCTTATGAAACCACGCCCTTTCTCTGCTATCCATAAAATTGCCTCAGGACGCTTTTTTGGCCTGATCGAACAACAGGTCTATCTGACCTACGCCCGCCTGTTCGGTAAAATCGGCGGCCTGTTCCTGCTGTTGATCACACTGATACTCTCGCTTGGACTGCACCACCTGATCACGGATTACGGGGCATCACCAGCAGTCTTGCTGATGATGATGCTACTGAATATTCCTGGGGTTTTATTTGTAGTCATTCCCTTTTCTGGTATATTTGCCAGCACCACACTCTTTCACCGCCTCGAGCAGCAGAACGAGCTGATCATCATGCGCTCAGTTGGTTTTAATGCTTGGCGTATCGTAAGGCCTATCGCGCTGATTGGCTCTTTCCTGACATTGCTTGGCTGGATCAACGGACTATGGATACTGCCGTTGAGCAGCCAAAATTTCAATACCATCAATCGCAGCTACCGCAATCAAGAGGTCAACATCACTATAAAAGCCGAAAAATTCAATCACCTAGGCAGCGGGATGATGCTCTATGCCAAGGCCATTACCCCTGAAGAACTGTATTTGGATGTCTTGATCTCGATAGAAAAGCCCAACGGTAGCGAACAGACCCTAATCGCCCGTACAGGCCAACTCAACGGCGATTTCAACAGCCCTGGCTTTATCCTTCGTGATGGCACATCACAGGAATTCAACCCCGAAACCCATGAAATTCACAGTACGGATTTTTCGAGTTATCAGCTGAAAATGGACGAGGAGGAGGTGCGTAAAAGAAGCTACTGGGCCAAAAGTAACGAACGGTTTCTGCCTGACCTGCTGTTTCCTGATCTCAGTAACAGCACAGATAAAGCACGCTATAACGAACTGGTGGCCAAAGGCCATGATCGCCTGGTGACACCAATATTTTTCTTGCTCCTGCCCATGCTTGCCAGCCTGCTGATGCTACACGCCCCCTTTGATCGTCGCGCCTACATGGGCAAGGTCCTCTCGACAATTTTACTCTGTTTTGGGCTGTATCTTCTTGAGCGTATCAGCCTGAACATGGCTGCAAGCAATATCCATTTCCTAAGCCTCACCTACAGCATTCTTTTCGGCACGGCTTTGATGATCATTCTGCTCCTGCGGCGCACACAGCCGTTGCATATTGACCCGTTTTCGCGTCTACGAACACTTGTCTTCAGGAAAAGCTAATGGCAATACGGCTAAACATCTATTTTGCCAAGCTTTACGGGCTATATTTCTGCGCCACCCTTGGGATTGTTGCTTTGGGCAGTTTTTTAATCACCTTGGGCGAAACCTTTGACCGCAACTTTGATCATCTGAACCCAAGCAATATCGACTTGATGATGCTGGCGGCCTACAACACCCCCGATCATCTACAAAAAGTCATGCCCTTGATCATTCTGCTTTCGGCAATGGCCTGCACTCTACATCTCGCCCGTAGCCAACAGATTCTGATTGCACAGCAGACTGGCATGATTCTGCTCCATCTCTTCGCTGCCCCGATTATACTGGTGCTGTTATTGGGAGCAGCCACCGTCACTGTACTCAACCCTTTGGCAGCAGACCTTTCAGAGCGCTTCGATAATTTCGTCAATACCCAAATTGACCAAAGCCAAAGCCTGCTCAGTGTCGCCGATACTGGAATCTGGCTGCGCCAAAGTAACGGCAACACCGATCTGATCATTCACGCCAAAACCTTCGATACACAGCAGCTCTCTTTCAGTCGGGTGAGTATCTTCCGCTATGAAAATGGCCTGTTTATCAAACGCACCGAAGCCAAAAAAGCCATAATCGACGGCGAGATTTGGAAACTCCACGATGCTCTCGTACATCAGAGTGACGGCTATAGCACACAACATTCTCAGCTGAGTGTCATCACCAATATCGGGTCTGAGAAAATTCTCGACAGCTTCACCTCAATCAAGTCTTTGTCGATATGGAAACTCAGCGACTTTATCACAACAGTCGAAAATGCTGGCTTCGATTCCAAAGAACACGTTATTCAATTCCATCGCTTACTTTCCACGCCCATCGTGATGCTCGCCATGTTCTTTCTTGCCGCCGGTATCAGCGTCCGCGCACACCACCGCAAATTACCGCATATGCTGATTCTCAGCACCATTGCTATTGGTTTCAGCTATTTTGTCTTCCTCACCACCTTTCAATCCCTCGGCCTATTTCACGAATGGCCGATTATTTTGACCATTTGGCTACCACATCTCTTGTTTTTAACCATTGTTTTCACCTATATATTACATCAAGATAGTCCTGGTTCTTAAAAAGGCTCATGCGCACCTTTTCAGTATCCCGCTTTGCACTCACCCTCAGCAGTCTCCTTGTGGCGACGGCTCTGGTTCTGCTGCCGCCAATCTCCAAAGCAGGCGAGATTGATATTCAGGCCGATAATGTCCACTACGATGCCGAACAGCAAAGCTATATCGCCATTGGTGATGTCACCGTATCCCGCGATAGCAGAGTGCTATTAGCCAAACATGTCCGCTACAATCAAGAGAGCGGGATGATCCATGCCAAGGGTAATGTCCAGCTCCGCACCGCCGATGGCACAATACTCTACGCCGATGAGATGCATGTCGATGACACCCTGACCCGTGAAGAGGCCAGCAATTTCAGAACCCAAACCCCTGAAGGGATTCGCGTTGCCGCCAGCAATCTTACAAAGACTGATGATACCGCGCGCCACTTCGAGAACTTTGTCTACACCCCCTGTGTACCCTGCAAAGAAGACCCCGCTGTGCCGCCTGCCTGGCAGGTAACCGCAACGAAAGCTGAACACAACCTGGAAAGCAAAGACTATATTCTGCACAATGCCGTCATTGAAGTCGGCGGCTGGCCCGTGTTCTATACGCCCTATTTCAGCCACCCCGATAGCACTGTCAAACGCCGCACGGGCTTTCTGCAAACCACCTATGGTCAAACCGAAAAGCTGGGACAATACATTATCACGCCGTATTTTGTCGATTTGGGTCTCGATAAAAACCTGCTGATTACGCCAACAGCAACAGAACGTACTGGATCCGTCGTGGCCATGGACTATACCCAAGCACTCGATGATGGAACTTTTACTGCTAAAGTTTCCTACGGACAGATGGAACTGCTCAAAGACAAAGGTGATCAGGCGGTTGGGCATTATGACTTTACCCTGACAATGCGTCCACAAAGCCATATCGTATTTGGCGGCAATCTGCGCCACACCTCCAACCCTGGCTATCTGGGGTCTTTGCCTGTCAAGTCATCAAATTTTGGCACACTCTATAATTCTCACGCCTATTGGCGGCAATATGGCACACAGAATCTGCGCAACCGCATCGAGGCCAAAGTCGTAAGCTATCGTGATTACCGTTCGAGCGTAACCGTCGATGAAGCACCATTCCTCGTACCAGAGATAAACGCACAATATTACCAAGATATTGATTCATATGGTGGGCGTCTGAAATATAATTTTTCCGCGCGCCACATCCAACAGAAAAACATCGCCAATACCCAAAGCGTGAGTATCGGTGCAGACTATCATATCGGACAGATTTTACCCTATGGCATTGTCGCTGATTACAACGCCAGCCTTGAGGGCAGCCTGTTTCGGTATAATTCTGATCAGGCAGGAATAAAATCTGGTACTCATGGTCAAGTTTATCCACGCCTCCACGGCAGCTGGCGATTGCCCTACCAACGCGCGTTCGATGGTGCCACTGGCGTTTTTCAACCCATCGCCAGCTTTAGTCTCAGCCCTCTTTCTGTAAACTCCAAAAATCTGCCGAATCAGGATGCTGGTGTTCTGGCCAGTAACGAAGCCTTACTATTCTCCAGCGAGAAAATCTCTGGCAAAACCCGCCGTGACGACAGCACCCGCCTTGGCCTTGCAGCAGAATACAACCATTACTGGGAAACGGGCACAATGGCATCTTTGCTGTTAGGTCGAAGTTTCGAGTTTCGCGCCCCCTCTCTCAGCAATAGCGACCGTGCCATGAAAAGGTTCGAAAAGCGCGACAATGACTATATCGCACGCGTACGGATGAAACACCGCAATGGGCTACTCCTCGAAAGCCGCATGACCTTTGACAATGATGGTGCTCATAAATTGAACAGTCATGGATTTGAGGCCGCATGGCCAAATATGCTGCATGGTTTCAGCCCAAGCCTGAACTATACCTTCCAACGCCAGGATACCCAAAGCGCCCTTGCCAGAAAGCATCAATTCTCTGCCAACTTTAGCCAAACCATCGGCGAATTCTGGACATTAAGTGGTCATACCAGTTATGATTTCGATCATGCTGAAAAAAAATTCCGTACTGGGACTCTTCGTTTGGCTTATGACGATGAGTGCTTGAAAATCTTTGGTTTTTATACCCGTGATCAAAGTACATCCCGCTATACAGAGGATCAACAAACCTGGGGCATGACCTTCCAGCTGAAATTTGGCGCGTAAATCATGTTGATCAAAAAGCTTTTTCTGATTTTGACTTTTTTTGCTGCCAGCATGGCCTCAGCAAATGCTGTCAGTCCAATGCAGCCTGCAGCGTTGGTGAATGATGCTGTCATTACAATATACGATGTTCAGCATCGGATTGATTTAACGCTGGTTCAGACCCAAACCGCGCGCACTCAAAAGAACCGCCTGGGCATTGCAGAAACTGTGTTGGAAAATCTCATCCTTGAGCATATTCATCTTGGTGAATCCGAACGTTTGGGGCTACTGCCAAGCCCGCGCGAGTTAACCAGCGCAATTTCCAACTATGAGTCCGAACGCCAGATTCCCGCTGGTGGCATCAAAAAGTATCTGGACACGGAAGGTATCGACTATCAGAGCTTTGTCGCGAGTATGCGCGCATCGCTTGCGTGGCAGAAGGTGGTTCTAGAGCATTTGAGACCCCAGCTGGTGATCACAGATGCTGAGGTTGCGCACGAGGTTGCGCGTGAAAAACGCGCTCTCGCCAACAGCAATGCCAAGGAAGTACGATTACTGCTACTTCTGTTGCCTGAAGGTGGGGGACAGGCAGCCCTGCTTGCCCGCGCCACCGAACTGCGCAATACTATTCTTGCTGGTGCGCAATTTTCTGAACTGGCGCGCCAGTTTTCGGCGGATCTCTCCGCGCAATATGGTGGTGATCTTGGCTGGTTATCTCTGGTAAACCTTGCGCCACCTATCCAACAGTGGCTCGAAAATGCAGCGGACAAAGCCGTCTCGCCACCAATCCGCATACCTGAAGGGATTGCGCTGTTTAAGCTGCTCGAAACGCGCAAAGCCAGCGCGGCAACCGTCAATCAAGAAGCAATACGCAACCGTATCGGCAACACTAAATTGCAGACAAAAATCCGCGCGTTGGAACGCTCATTACAGCAAGAAGCAGTGATTGACCGTAAGCTGAAACTATGACGCTCCCTCTTGTGATAAGCGGCGGAGAACCCTCTGGTATCGCACCAGAGATTATTGCTGCGGCTTGGCGACACTACCGTCATTCGGATATTGCCTTTGCCGTGATCGGTGACACCAAACTGTTCTGCGAACGTGGGAAAATCCCCACCAAAACCATCACGGATTGCCAGCAGGTAGGGGATAGTTTTGCCGATTATCTGCCAGTCTTTGCCCATCCAACAGCCAGCAGAGTCGAGGCTGGAAAACCCAATGCTGCAAATAGTGAAAGTGTCATCAGTGCAATTTCTCTGGGTGTTGCAATGTGTCACCAAGGCACGGCGCGGGGTCTGGTGACGGCGCCGATAGACAAGAATATTCTGAAGCAGACAGGCTTTGCATTTCAAGGTCATACTGACTTTCTGCAAAGTCTGGATGAACAACACCTCAACCGTCCCGTCAAGTCCGTGATGATGCTCGCCAGTCCAGAACTACGTTGTGTTCCAGCAACCGTCCATGTTTCACTCCGTGAAGCCATTACGCAATTAAATGGTACACTTATCCGCGAGACCGTTCTCTGTGCGCATGATGCACTGCGCAACTATTGGGGTATCACTACACCGCGTATTGCCCTAAGCGGTCTGAATCCGCACGCTGGCGAATCTGGCCAGATGGGAGACGAAGAAAATCGTATTATTCTTCCTGCAATCCAGGCACTCCGCAAGCAACACCCTAATCTGGCCTTGTCTGACCCCCTGCCAGCCGATAGCCTGTTTACGCCTTTTATGCGCGACAGGTACGATGCGTTCATTGCCATGACTCACGATCAGGCTTTGATCCCCATCAAGACCCTGTATTTTGATCAGGCCGTGAATATTACGCTCGGTTTAAGCTTTGTCCGCACCTCGCCAGACCACGGCACCGCCTATGATCTTGCTGGAACAGACCGCGCCAATCCCAGCAGCATGATCGCCGCGATTGCAGAAGCCTGGCGGATGAGTAATAGATAGATATGGTTCAATACGACACTATCGCTTCTCTTAAAGATACAGCCAGTAACCTTAGAGCAGACAAGGCTTTTGGACAGAATTTCTTGCTGGATCAAGGTCTGTGTGATGATATTGCCTCAGCCTTGCAAACATCCGCCGATGTACTGGAAATCGGCCCTGGCCCTGGCGGCTTAACCCGCGCAATATTGGCACAAGGCAAAAATGTCACCGCGCTGGATATTGACCCGCGTATGATTGCAGCCTTACAGCCGTTACAGGCGGTCTATCCTGAACGCCTGAGCTTACTTGAGGCCAATGCCCTCAAGCTTGACCTGAAAGAATATTCCAGTCCTGTTACTCTGGCGGGGAATCTCCCGTTCAATATTGCAACAAAACTTCTGCTTGGCTGGCTACCACAAGGCAAGCACATCGCTGAGATGCTGTTGATGTTCCAAGCTGAAGTCGCCGAACGGATATTGGCGCAACCCAACACAAAGCCTTATGGTCGCCTGAGCGTTCTCGCACAATATCTCATGCAGATACAATTACATCGTGAAATTCCTGCCACGGCCTTTACCCCTGCCCCGAAAGTTGATGAAATGGTACTGCATTTCATACCGCACAAGGAGTATAATGAACGGCTCAAGCTCTATCCCGCATTAGACAAGATACTAAAGCTTGCGTTCGCTGCCAGACGAAAAACTCTAGGCAAAGGGCTAAAAGGCAAAATTGATCAGCATCTTGAGATATTAGAAATGACTGAGATTGACCCCAAACGCCGTGCAGAAGACCTGCGTATCGATGAATTTATTCAGCTTGCTTTAGTTGAATCGGAAAACGCGCACGGAAGCTTTTGTCCAAGTCCTTAGGGATATAGTTGGGGTGATGATTCTGTAATCGATCCTGAACATATTTCTTGGCACGTTCCACCGCTATCGGGCTTTTGAGTTCTTCCCAAAGCTTCGGGTCAAAACGATCAAATTGCTCAGGATACAGATAATCCCGCTGCATCCGCGCAATCGTATCATTATGCGCCAGATAATGCCCGGGACCATCGACAGTACATTCGCGTAAAATATTGATATTCAGATTATCTTCGTTGACTTCAATACCCCGCACCGTGCGCAAGGCCGCGCCCAAGGCATCATTATCCAGCACCATACCTTCCATGCTGAAGCCCAATAGACTGGCGTGCATTCCTGCGGCTTCCTGAATGCAATTTGCACCAGAATTCAGCACCAAAGCATAATTATAGCCTTTTTCATACCCCGCCTGAGCATCGGGGATTTTGGAATCCGTCATGCCCGCCGGTACGGAAGTTGGTAAATCATAATACCGCCCCATCTGACCACAGCCTGACGATAGCAGAGCCTGTTCACCACTGCCACCGCACATCATCCCCGTGCGCAAGTCCACCACAAAAGGCCAAGGCCCGATTAGAAACGGTGCGCCAGGCTGTACCGCCTCCATATAGGCAATACCTGCCAGACATTCCGCCATTTCCTGTGCAATACTCAAGGCCAGAGGTGCTGGAGCAGTCGCGCCAGCCTGTCCTGCAGATAACAGCAAAACGGGCATGCCATTCTTGGCTGCAACCTCAAGGCACTGGCAAGCGTCTTCGGTCAACAGCAACGGCGGCACAACAAAACAGCACGACATACTGACAAAAGGCCGCGCACGAAAGGCTGCTTCAGAACCTGCCAGTTCAAACAGTATCGGTAACGATTTTTGGACGTTCTCTGCCGTTGTCCAGCTGGAGGCAACATGCTTGCGCGTGCCCGCCAACGAGGCATACAGCGTATTGAGATCCATCTCGTAAGGATCGGCAATATCACGCGCCACCATGGTGCGCTGGAAATAATGGATATGCTCTAACTCGTCCGCCAAACGAGCGGAATCATACAAGTCCTGTAGCGTACTATCGCGGTAACTTCGATTTTCGATATCCACCACATTCACCGCCGCCCCTGCGGTGGCAGTATAGGTGTTTTCGCCGTAAGGGTGAATATCCCACGCGGGATCACGCGCCGCCAGCAAAGGGGTACGGTTGCACTTTGCCAGCACATCTTCGATGTAGCTTTTCGGGAACAGCAAGCGTCCGCTTTTGGGACAAAGCTCTGCTCCGGCAGCGGTGAGATAATCAATGGTGGATTGTGGTGCGCCGTGCAGACCTACTGTAGACAGAATCTCCAGAACCGTTTGATGGATACGCGCCATCTCTGGTTCTGTGAGACAATGATACCGATTACCTGCCAAGCCCAAACGCACGGGCTTAATGTCTTCAGGCAATTCCGCATTCCGCGCGTCTATACGCGCTTCACGACCACCACGACGCCTAGACACCGTTATTTGCCTATCTTTGGCGGGAAAACTAGCGCGAAAGCACCAGTTCAACACGACGGTTCAAGCGTTCAACAACACCATCTTCCGTTTTCACCCGTGGGTTCTGTTCACCCTTGGTAGAAACAG